>NZ_JAZDRH010000044.1:0-14619 GCF_047470865.1 Pseudomonas sp. F1_0610 | reverse complement strand
GTATAAGGTTTTTCCAGAACTGTTAAATTATTTTGCACAATAGACTATTTATAGATAATTATCTAATAAATCAGGCTTATATTTGCTAAACTGTATGCGATTTTTCTATAGATATGGGGTAGCACATGAAAAAAAGCTTAGGCATTCTGACTGGTTGTATTTTGCTTGCATTGACAGCGCAAACCTATGCAGGGGGGAGAGGTGCAGCAAACCCCTATAATGGAACTACTTTTGAGCGAGTTTATGATAGTTGCTATCGTATTCATATTTCAAATGACTTAGGCTATGACGCTAATAAGCGGGCACAGCAGCATAAAACAGCTAGTCGGGTGTGCGAGTGTGAAGTGCAGGCCGAAATTACAGGTGTTAAAAGCATGAAAAGGCTGGGCATTTCAAATGCCAAAGATTTAGAGCGGGCGTCTAAAAGAGATCCTAACATCCAACAAAAGTATTTTCAGGTGGCTATGAAAGTACTGGATGATAAAAGAGCGTGTAAATAGTGTTTGTAATTTTTTAGAAAGGGAGTTGTAGCTCCCTTTTCTGTTTTTGAAAGCTACTAAAAAGTTTTCAATTTTAGAGGTGAGTCAATAAAATCTATATTTGTAGGTAGCTAGTCTGAATTTAATAGATAAAAAAGAATGGAGCTAGTATAAAAAGTAAGCGCAAACTAATAGATGAGATTAAGGAGATATTCGCGCAAGCCAATTACAGGTATAGCCAAGGAGGGTATATGCTAAAACTTTATAAATTTTCAGGCACCCAAAAAGAGTATTGGGAAACTTGGCGCCATGGGCACTCTCATATTGTGCATTGGGGGCTTGTCGGTAGCGAAGGAAAAATAAAAAAAATTAAAAGTACGCGAACTCAAACAGTAGAAGAACGTATAGCGCTAGAAATACAAATGCAGCTAGCTAATGGATTTGAAGAGAAAGAAGGGCAATGTGTTTTACTTGTTGAGTATGCTATTGAAGGCTTTATTACACCTGAAAATCTTAAAAAACGTCATCACTTAGAAGAACGCATGAATGAAGCCTTAGGTTGGCGAGGATTGGGGCGTTGTGAGGGTGGTAATATTGGCAGTAATGTGCTTGAACTTTGCAATTTAGTGGTAGATTTTGAGTTAGCTAAAAGTGTTATTGAGCGTGACCTTGCAGGCACAGAGTTTGCAAACTATACGCGTATCTACAGCGGTGATTAAGTGTGTGCTTGAGCGGGAGTTGTGCCTAAACTAGGCACAGTTTGCCTATTTAATCAGGATCAGCAAGGCTGAGTAACTCGCGCATTAATGAGAGGTCTTCTGTAGCTGCTTTGAGTGCTTTAGCAAACTGCTTTAATGCTGTTTTATTGGTTGAGCGAGCGCAGAACATACCAGCCTCTGAATCAAATTCTATATCATCTGCTAATGCGGGTAATTTATCCTCAAGAAAAACTCTAGCCACGGACTCCCAATCATAACCACCTCCTTCAAAGCCCTTCTCAGAAAACTCGTTAAAAAGGTCTTCAAATAATTAATTCAAAAGCAGTGAGGCAAACAGAATAGCTGCCATTAAACTCAGACCCGAAAAGGTTTTATTGAACTCTCTATACCTTTCATATGTTTCCTTGCTATTTTTGTGTTTATCGTATGTAGTATATTATTGGCTATAAATTATAGGAAAGTTTTTAATAGTTATGACTAATATTGTATATATAGCTACTAGCATTGATGGTTTTATTGCTGATGAAAATGGAAACATTGACTGGCTTAACTGTGTAGAAAATCCTGGTCAATCTGATTATGGCTTTGCAGACTTTATGAGCAGTATTGATGCTGTTGTTATGGGGCGCACGACCTTTGAAACAGTGATGGGGTTTGGTGGTATTTGGCCGTATGATAAACCTGTTTTTGTGCTAAGTACTCAATTAACTTCTTTACCTCTGGGGTTGCCTGATAATGTACAGTTGCTTAAAGGAAGTCCAGGATTTATTAGTCAGTACTTAATGGAGTTAGGCTATCAAAGGCTGTATATTGATGGTGGCAATACAGTCCAAAATTTTCTAGCTGAAAACTTAATTGATGAGCTGATTATTACACGTATTCCTATTGTATTAGGTAAAGGAAAACCATTGTTTTTTAATAATGAGAATAAAATAATATTTAAACATATAAGTACCAGTGTTTACTTTGATACATTAGTCAAATCGCATTATAAACGTGAATCAGGGGGAAGCCTATGCTAGTGACTATTGCTCGTTATAGTTTTCCATTTGAAGCGCATATTGCTAAAGCTCAGCTAGAGTCTGAAGGTATTCCAGCTTTTGTGGCAGATGAACACACCATTAATATGAACTGGTTATATAGTGATGCATTAGGTGGTGTGCGTTTGCAGGTTCAGCATGGGGATGTAGAACAAGCAAAAGCCGTTTTAGCGCAAGATCAAAGTGAGTTGCTCGCTGAAGAGCAAGGCTATGACGCAGCTGTATGTCCCCATTGTCAAAGCACAAATACTCAAGCCTTTACACAAGGCAAAGCACCCAACTTTTTTCTGTGGATTTTTATTAAATTACCTTTGCCAATAAAACAAAGTATCCGTTGTTTAGATTGTGGCAAGGTTTCGCCTTGGCAAGGTTATTAGCTTTAACCTAGGCTAAAGCTAATAACATCGATATTAATTAAGGTAAGCCGTATACTGGAGCTTCTCTTGGGTAATCAAAAGAATAATCTATATCCAGTGTGAAGCTGCTATTTTCAGGTAGTGTGTTTTTCCATTCATAAATACCTGGTTGTTCTTGCCATGTTGTGCTGGTTGGCTGACGGCTAAATTTAGTCGTTACCTTAATTTCGTCATGCTGGCTAAGAGGGACGCTTTCTAGCAACACAATATCCATCGGCTGATTATGCTTGTTTTGGATAATATAACTTTGACTGGTGCTTCTCTGGCTTCGTTTATCAAATACCCCAGTGTCTTTATTACTTTTCGGATGTTTAATATTCTGCACTACAACTTGAGTATCTTGACCGTAAGCTAATGTACGGTAATCGGTTGCTTGGGTATTTAAAATGGCTTCGTTAACAAAGTTGCCATCACGATAAAGTTTAAGAGCACCTTGTGGCCATATGCCTGTAAGTTCGGGGATAGTCACATTAAGCGTGGCATCAGTAGTTAATGCAGGTACTACACGAACGCTCAACTCAACCGGGTATTCTGTTTTAGCTAAATTAACATCTGTATTTTTACCAGAGCTGGCGATACTGAGCTTATAATCAGCTTGGTAGCTTGTTGCGTAAGGGGTGTTAATTTGGTTATAGCTAAAGGAAGCTTGAGCCTTACTCGCCGATGCAATGGGTGCAGATAGTGAAGCTTGTTTCGTAGTCTCATAGGCGTACCTTTTGCTTTCAGCCTCTGCTTTTACTTCCTGAATACCTAAGTACCAAGAACTAGGTGTGATATTACGGCTGTTAGCGCGAGGGTTATCGGTGGACAGGATAAGCTTTACATTGCTCCAATCTTCGCCTGATTGTTGGCGTACAAAGGCTTTGCGTTCTAATAAAAGCTGTTTCTTTTGTGTGTTTAGCGCTGCACGATAATAAGGCTGCCAGCTAGCTTGAGGCACATAGTAGCTCAATTCAATCTTGCCATCTTGAGCAGCACTCGTTTCAATAATGAGCTGCGTAGATGCGCGTTCTTTTTGATATTCTTTGTTCAGTTCAGCAATTTTATGATTTAACTCTTCTTTTTGCTGCTCAGCTTTTAGGCTGATTTGTAAAGCTTCTTTAGCTTGGTTGCGTAAGTTTTGCGATTGATTGAGCTCTGCACCTTTTAATTCAGTGTTGTTAGATAGGTTTTTTAAAAACTCTAACTGTAGCTGAGCGGCTTGGACTTCAATGTTGATTTCGGCAATTTGTGCTTTTAACTTTTTAATCTCAAGTTGTAGAGGGTGTTTAGTTTCTTCTTTGTTATGTGATTCAGTGGTAATACTGCCGATTTGGATATTGTTATTGGCGCTTAGGCTTATGCGTGAAATATCAATAGTGTGGGGAAGGTCATCTAGCGTAACTTGAGTTTGACCTTGTTTAACCAAAAGTGTGCGTTCAACAACAGCACCATTAGGGTAAATTGTGACTTGATTAATGGGTGCATCTTTGATGCTTATTGCAAAACTTGGCGCTGCAGCTGCCAGCAGGCTTAGTCCAATCAGTGTTTTAACCTTTGTGTCCATCATAGTTACCTGTTTAAAAGTTGTATCTAAGAGTGTTTTTTGAGGAATAAGTTCTTGCGCGTTATTAAACAAGGCTTGACCTTAACCTTGTGTCAAGCTTTAAGCTTTAAGACATGGATTAGTTTCTCTCAATCGAGGTTGGTATGAGTGATCAAAAAATGCAAGTCAGTGTACAAGGAATGAGCTGTGCATCATGTGTTGGACGGGTAGAGAAAGCTCTTAAATCTTTATCACAACTAAGCGATGTGAGTGTTAATTTAGTTACGCATAAAGCTAGCTTTAGTTATCAAGCCCCTGTTGTAGCTAGTGAGCTAATGACTGCCGTTGAAAAAGCTGGCTTTACGCTTATTGAGCAAAAATTAGAACTAAGTATAGAAGGTATGACCTGCTCATCCTGTGTTGGGCGTGTCGAAAAATCGCTTAAAGATGTAGTAGGTGTGCTTGAAGCTAATGTGAACTTGGCAACTCAACGCGCCAGTGTGCGTGTATTAGAGGGCGTAACTGTTGATCAGCTAGTGCAGGCAGTAGGCGCACGAGGCTATACAGCCCATTTAATTGCAGAGGGGGAGCAAACCACAGATGAGCTTGCAACCCGGCAACAGGCTGAGCAGCTACAGTTGAAAAAACGCCTAATTTTTGCTGCTGTGCTGGCAATACCACTATTTATTCTTGAAATGTTTTCACACATGATACCTGCAATGCATAACTTTGTTGAGTCAAACATTGGTATGCAAAATAGCTGGTATTTCCAGTTTGTTCTGGCAACCCTCATTATGTTTGGGCCGGGCATGGGGTTTCTAAAAACAGGCTTTAAAAACTTAGTTAATTTTGCGCCTGATATGAACTCACTGGTTGCTGTGGGTACTACAGCGGCTTATAGCTACTCGGTAGTGGCTACTTTTATTCCACATCTTCTACCTGAAGGTACGGTTAATGTCTATTACGAATCAGCAGGCGTTATTGTTGCATTAATCTTGCTAGGGCGCTTTATGGAGGCCAAGGCCAAAGGTAATACCTCAGAAGCAATTAAGCGTTTGGTGGGGTTGCAAGCAAAAACTGCCGTAGTGGTGGAAAAGGGCGAGAATATTGAAAAGCCCATTGATGCCATTGTAGTCGGTGATATTTTATTAGCTAAACCTGGCGAGCGTATAGCGCTTGATGGTGTTGTACTCAACGGGCAAAGCTATGTAGATGAATCTATGATTAGTGGTGAGCCTGTGCCTGTTGAAAAAACCACAGGCAGCCAAGTAATAGGCGGTACCATTAATCAATCGGGTGCTTTGACTTATAAAGTAGAGCAAGTGGGTGCCAATACCTTATTAGCAAATATTATTCGCATGGTTGAGCAAGCACAGGGGGCTAAACTGCCTATTCAAGCCTTGGTTGACCGTATTACGTTGTGGTTTGTGCCTGTAGTGATGTTGCTAGCACTACTGACCTTTGTGGTGTGGCTAATTTTTGGACCAGAACCAGCGCTCAGCTTTGCTTTAGTTAACCTAGTTGCTGTACTGATCATTGCTTGTCCTTGTGCGATGGGCTTGGCTACGCCAACCTCTATTATGGTAGGTACAGGACGTGCAGCACAGATGGGCGTACTTTTTAGAAAAGGTGAGGCTTTACAGTCACTTAAAGACGCCAAAGTGGTGGCTTTAGATAAAACAGGGACTCTAACTCAAGGGCGCCCAGAGCTGACAGATTTTATCTGTCAAGCAGATGTTGAATCTAATCAGGCATTAGCGTTGGTCGCTGCTGTTGAAAATCAATCAGAGCATCCGATTGCACAGGCCATAGTGCAAGCTGCAAAAGAAAAACAACTCGAACTTCCGGTTGTGGAACAGTTTAATTCAATCACAGGCTTTGGTGTTGAGGCAGTGGTCGCAGGGCAGCGCGTTGAAATTGGAGCTGATCGCTACATGCAAAAACTGGGGTTGAATGTTGCCGATTTTGCTGAGCAAGCACAACGTCTAGCCGAAGAAGGTAAAACGCCATTATATGCTGCTATTGCTGGCAAACTAGCTGTCATCATTGCTGTTGCTGATCCTATTAAAGACAGCACACCAGCGGCCATTGCGGCCTTGCATGAGTTAGGCTTAAAAGTTGCCATGATCACAGGTGATAATCGCCATACTGCTCAAGCAATAGCCAAACAGCTCAATATTGATGAAGTCGTCGCCGAAGTGTTACCAGATGGAAAAGTGGCTGCTATTACACGACTACAGCAAGCGTTCGGTAGTCTTGCTTATGTTGGCGATGGGATAAATGATGCACCCGCTTTAGCCAGTGCCGATGTTGGTTTAGCTATTGGAACAGGAACCGATATTGCCATTGAAGCGGCTGATGTAGTGCTGATGAGTGGCGATTTAACCGGCGTGCCTAATGCTATTGGCTTATCACAAGCCACATTGGCCAATATTAAGCAAAATCTATTTTGGGCGTTTGCTTACAATAGCGCTTTAATTCCTATTGCGGCTGGAGTTCTTTATCCCATTAATGGCATGCTGTTATCTCCAATATTTGCCGCAGGAGCAATGGCATTATCGAGCGTTTTTGTGTTAACTAACGCTTTACGTTTGCGTCGTTATAAAGCTGTTTACGTTTAAAAAAAGGTGGCATTATGAATATTGGAGAAGCGGCTAAAGCTGTTGGTATTACAGCTAAAATGATTCGCTACTACGAGCAAATCGAACTCTTACCTGCAGCACAGCGTACAGACGCAGGTTATCGTATTTATAGTGCCACTGATTTAGAAAGCTTAGCCTTTATTAAACGCGCTCGTGATCTTGGTTTTTCGCTTGAGCGTATTAAGTTGTTATTACAGCTTTGGCATCAAGATGACCGGCAAAGCGCTGATGTAAAAGCATTAGCGCAACAGTATTTAGCTGAGTTAGATAAAAATATTGAGCAACTACAACAAATGCGCAATCAATTGGCGCAATGGATTGATAGTTGCCATGGTGATGCAAGGGCTGAATGCTCGATTCTAAATGGCTTAACCAACTAACAAGAAGAAAACGAGGCGTTTATGGCTAAAGACTTAAGCAAGGTGACCTGTATAGCGGATATGCGAGCAATATATCGCCGGCGTGTGCCAAAAGTGTTTGTTGATTATTGCGATTCTGGCTCATGGACAGAAAATACCTATCAACAGAACGAGAGGGATTTTAACCATTACTCTTTTCGTCAGAAGGTATTGGTGGATATGAGTGCTCGCAGTTTGCATAGCCAAATGCTTGGCGAGGCGGTGGCTATGCCGGTTGCGATAGCTCCAACGGGTTTATTAGGTATGCAGCATGCTGATGGCGAAATACTAGCTGCCCAAGCAGCAGAAGCCTTTGGTGTACCCTATATTATGTCGACAGTCAGCATTTGCTCGGTTGAGGATGTTGCCAAAGCAACAAAGCGTCCTTTTTGGTTTCAGCTGTATATGATGAAAGATCGCGTTTTTATGCAAGATTTAATTGCGCGAGTGAAAGCCGCAGGTTGTTCAACCTTAGTGTTAACTGTTGATTTACAAATGATAGGTCAGCGGCATAGAGATATTAAAAATGGTTTAGGTGCAAATCGACCTAATCTAATCAATCTGTTGAATATGGCAACCAAATTACCTTGGTGCTGGCGAATGCTACAAACCAAGCGGCGCAGCTTTGGTAATATTGAAGGACATGTCGATAACTTGGCGGGGATGTCCTCTTTTGGTACTTGGATAAATCAACAGTTTGATCCTAGCTTAAGCTGGGATGATGTAGCTTGGATCCAACAGCAATGGGGTGGCAAGCTTGTCATTAAAGGCATTATGGAAATTGAAGATGCTCAGCGTGCAGTAATGGCTGGTGCTGACGCCTTAGTGGTTTCTAATCATGGCGGTAGACAGCTAGATGGTGCGCCATCAACTATTAGTGTGTTACCTGAGATCGTTGACGCTGTTGGCCAACAGATTGAAATTTATCTCGATAGCGGTATTCGTACAGGACAAGATATTCTAAAAAGTATTGCTTTAGGTGCTAAAGGCGTACTTATTGGGCGTGCGCCTATTTACGGCTTGGGTGCTTATGGCAAAGAGGGAGTAACCCGCGTGCTAGAAATACTACAGAAAGAAATGGATTTGAGCATGGCGTTTTGCGGAAAAACACAATTAACGACAGTGGATAGCAGTATTTTGCGTAAACCCACATTTATTTAATGTGAATTAGAAAAGGCTTAATTTAGTGATAATCTAAGCTGTGTTAAATTAGCTTGATTAAAGTATGGGTATTATTTATTAAATACCTTTTTATCAAGTAATTGGACACAAGCGTATGTGGCGTTACAGGCTTAATATCAAATCTATTCATTGCTATTTATTAGCTATGGTTTTGTTATTGTCTGGCATATCCTTAGTGAATGCTTACGAAACGCAAAATATGTCGATGCCCGCCGATTGCGTGATGAGTGCGCATGGCGCTTGCGACATGGACAGGTCACTCACAGCAGATTGCTCAATACAATGCATAATATCAGCACACAGCTGTGCTTCTGTTTACATGCAAACCCTATCTACAGCGCTTATTCTTCCTCAGTTAGTTCACTCAACGGTCACTGTACTTTATAGCGAGCGTGTGATTGAGCGTAATCGAATACCTGATACACCTCCACCCAAGCTCGCCTAATTAATTTAAAACTATTTTTTATTAATTAGGAGAACATCATGCGTAGTTCAACATTATTGTCTATCACTGTATTAATTACGGCTGTTTTAGCCCAGCCTGTGTTTGCCCAAGAGAAAAGTGTCACGCTGTATAAAGACATTAACTGTGGCTGCTGTGAGGCTTATGCCGAATACTTAGAAGAAAAAGGCTATAGCGTTAATCGTGTGAATAGCGACAACATGTATCAAGTGAAAAAGAAATTTGCAACAGACCAAGTAGCTAGTTGCCATACGGTTGATTTTGGTAAGTATGTTGTAGAAGGGCATGTACCAGTAGAAGCAATTGATATGATGCTGGCTAATCAACCTGATATTCGAGGTATAGCTTTACCTGGTATGCCATATAACTCGCCGGGCATGGGGCCAGAGAAAAAAGGCAGTTTAAATGTTCTGCAAATAGATAAAGAGGGTAATCCAACAGGATTATTTACCAATCTATAACTATAAGGAGCAGGACATGAAACGGAGAAACTTTGTTCAGGGTACATTAGGTGTTGGTGCATTTGCGTTGGTCGCTCAAAAGGTTTGGGCAATGCCTATGCATGGCGCTAAGCATGATATGGCAGCAATGGATCATAGCCAACATGGGATGGCCATGGGGAAAAGTACAGCGTTAATGCCATTAGATAAAATGCCTTCTGGCTTGCCGCTAGCTGCGTTACCTGTACTTAGAAATGAAAGTCGTCAGCCTGGGGTATTTAAAGCCACTATTACAGCTGATGAAACCACATTGACTTTGGCTGATCGTAAACCCACAAAAATGTGGCTGTATAACGGACAAGTACCTGGGCCGCAAATAGTTGTAAATGAAGGCGACACACTAGAGATTCGATTTAAGAATAATCTACCACAGCCTACTACATTGCACTGGCATGGCTTGCCCGTTCCTGCTGATCAGGATGGCCATCCAATGGAACCTGTAGAGCCAGGTTCAGAACGTATATATCGCTTTACCTTGGCCAAAGATTGCGCTGGTACTTATTGGTATCATCCGCATCCGCATGAGTTGGTGAGTGAGCAAGTAGCTAAAGGTTTAGCAGGTAGCCTAGTGGTACGTAGTAAAACGGATCCTCTAGCGCACCTCAGTGAACAGCATTGGTTAATTTCAGACCTAAGGCTAGATGCTGATGCTTCTATTCCCCAAAACACAATGCTTGATTGGATGAACGGGCGTGAAGGGCAGTTTGTGCTTATTAATGGGCAGCTAAACCCTAACATTAGTTTGCAAGGTAATGAGCGTATTCGTATTTGGAATGCTTGCGCTGCACGTTATTTGCGTTTGCATATCCCCAATTGTCAGTTAGTGGTTGTAGGTACTGATGGCGGTTTATTAGAACAACCGTTGGCCGCCCAAGATGATATTTTGCTGGCGCCGGCTGAACGGGTTGAAGTTGTTGTATTGACAAAGAAAGCGGGCACCTATTCGTTACTTAACCGTTATTATGATCGCAGCAAAATGATGGTGAAAGATCAACCTATAGATAGCCAGCTAGCCTCTGTTAGCATTGCTAATAAGCGCGCTGAATTACCAACGAAGCTGCGCAGTATTAAAGCGCTAATTGCTCCAGTAGCTTATAAAAATATTGAGTTTTCAGAAGTGATGGATCATTCCAATGGAATGGGTATGCATCATCTAAAACAGATGTTTAGGGTTAATGGCAAGGTTTTTGATATGGATCGTATTGACGAAACTAGCCAAGAAGGTGTTGTTGAACAATGGCGAGTGTTTAATAACTCGCATATGGATCATCCATTTCATATTCATGGTACGCAGTTTCAAGTGGTATCGCGTATCTTAAATAAGCGTGAAGTGGCTGAGCCTTATGTAGCATGGAAAGATACTATCAACCTCAAGCCCTATGAAACCATTATTTTTAATGTTATTCATCATGGTAAAGGTATGCGGATGTATCATTGCCATATCCTAGAGCATGAAACACTAGGTATGATGGCAAACTTAGAAGTTGTTTAACCTTTAAGAGCTGGCGTAACTGCCAGCTTTTTTATGGAGGATGTATGAAAGCAGCAGTACTCAAGCAATTGGGCGATATTCCAGTCTATGGTGAAATAGACAAACCTATCGCTCAAGCCAATCAAGTGCTGGTAAAAATGCAAGCAGCCACTATAAAACAGCTTGATAAACTAAAAGTCAGCGGTAAGCATTACACCACTTTTAAGCAATTTCCAACGACTGTAGGCGTTGATGGCGTAGGCATACTAGACAATGGGCAGCGCATTTATGCTCTAGGGTTAACCGGTATGCTGGCTGAATATGCCTTGGTTGCGGCTGATAACTATGTGACGGTGCCTGATAATCTATCTAGTGAAATCGCCGCACTTTTGCCTAATGCGCTGCTAGGGTCAGATGCTGCACTAATTTACCGTGCGCAAATGCAACAAGGGCAGGTTGTGTTAATTAATGGTGCAACGGGCGTATCTGGCCGTATGGCAGTGCAAGCAGCTAAGTTACGCGGCGCTAGCTATATTATTGCCACAGGGCGCAACCCTGAGTCCCTAGCCTATTTAAAGCAGTTAGGGGCTGATCAATGTGTTTCTTTGTTAGATACTGAAGAAGAAATTTGCCAGCAATTAGAAACTTTACAAAATACCCACCCAATAGACCATATTCTCGACTATCTGTGGGGGCGGCCAACGGCGTTACTGTTGCAGGTGTTGGGTAACAATTGCCCTAAAGCGGTTAACTTAGTCACTATTGGGCAAATGGCTGGCGCAACTATAGACTTAGCCTCAAGTAGCTTACGAAGTAAACCCATTAGCTTATTAGGATCAGGCTTTGGCAGTATTAGCGCTGAGCAGTTAGAAAATTATCATAAACAGCACTTGCCAAAAATGTTTCAACTAGCTGCTGAGGGCGCTTTAGTGGTGGAATATGACTCGCATCCGCTCGCGCATATTGAGCGCGCTTGGCAAGCCAAAGTAGCCGCAGGCTCACGTATTGTTATTACCATTTAAACGCTGTATTGCTCTTCATAGGGAGCGCTATACTGATTCAGTTTAAACAATAAATTAGGTTTAATAGCAGCCCATTCTGTATTTATGATGGAATATACAGCGGTGTCACGATAACTGCCATCGCGTAAAATCATATGGTTGCGTAATATGCCATCTAGTTTCGCGCCTAAGCGTTCTATTGCTGAGCGAGAGGCGAAGTTATGTGTATGCGTGCGAAACTCTGCAGCAATAGCCGCATGATTTTCAAATAGGTTATGCAAGAGTAAGAATTTAGCCTCTGTATTAACAGGCGTTCGACGAACGGATGAGTGGTACCATGTATAGCCAATCATTGCCCGTCTATTGTGCTCATCTACAGCATAATAACGAGTAGTGCCTACAATGCGCTGGCTTTCATTACAAAACACTACATAGGCAATATTACCTTTCTGGGCTTCATCAAGTGCTTTGGCAATGTAAGATGACATCTGCTCCTTTTTCGGTAAAGTTGCAAACCATAGTTGTTCGGCCTCATCATCATTGGCTATCTCTTGGAGTGCTGAAAGATGCTCAAACGCCAATGGAATTAGCGTTACGAAAAGTCCTTCTAGTTTTTTTTCCTCAATCCACATAGAGCGACCCTTTACAAACATATAAATTATGAAAGCTAGGTTAATTGTTAGTGGTAAGCTGAAAAAAACCAATACGACTTAGGGGCAGCTTTGCAGAAATTATGACTAAAGATCTATTTTTTCTTATACAAAATGCAACAAGTGCAGAAATACAATGATCCTAGAGAGAGTTGAATAAGGTTAGAACAGGGCATATATTACGGTTGCATTCAAACTTTATATATTATTTATAATTAAATTATTTTGATTAGCATAATTTGACTATGGTCATGTGATGCTCTTCACATATAGTCTATTATTTAAATATTAGTTTAAATGGTATTTAATATGAGTGTTCTAGATTTACGGTGGTCTCCTGAATACGAGCTTGGAATAGATATTATTGACCAACAGCACAAGCAATTATTTGCATACTTTGACGAAATTGATCATGCCTTGAAAACAAAAAATCCATACGAGGTAACTATGGTGGTCAATGGAATGGTAAATTATGCTATTTCACATAATACTTTTGAAGAAAGCTTAATGGAGCAAGCCGGTTATCCCTTACTTCAAGCGCATCGGAGAATTCATAATACCTTCAAAGAAAGAGCGCAAAAGTATGTTGATAAACTTGAAACAGGGGAAGATCCCTTCAAGGTAGCAGAACAGGTAAAAATCTATATTGGCCTATGGCTTATGAGTCATGTTAAAAATGATGATAGAGACTACGCGCCTTATGTGCGGAAAATAACAGGTAAAGGTAGTAGCGGATTTGGCTCACTCATTAAACGTTTTTTTAAATAGGTAAAAGGGAAAGCAAGACGTTGTTATCAGCCCTGTCTTTCCCTTTTGTTATATTAGGAAGGATGGTTTTTATGATACAGCTCCCACTCTTCAATTAATGTCCCGTCGGCCAAGCGACACCAGCCAATGGTATTACCTTCAGCATCTTGTTTTAAAATGGACTCTCCACCAGATTTAATGCAGTAAAGGCTGGCCGGGTTTGCCATATCTACCACTGTTTCAGGTTCCTTATCTGCTGAACTTTGGCAAGCTGTCAGCATAATAAAACTGATAGGTAGTGTTAAAGCTAATAGTTTTTTCATTTTAAACTTCCATTGTTGATTATATTGTGATGTTAAAATGATTTTATTCTGCTTTTAGTAGAGAGTAAAATTATTTGTCAAGATACAGATCAATAAATTTTGTTAAGCCGAAAGAAGCTTCACAAAAATAAACGAGTAAGGTATATTTACTGGTTATCGGGGCGTAGCGCAGCTTGGTAGCGCACTTGCATGGGGTGCAAGGGGTCGAGTGTTCAAATCACTCCGTCCCGACCAGATAAAATCTGTATTTGAGGCCACTTTATTGAAGTGGCCTTTTTTGTTTTTGTGAAAAAGGGTTTTTAACAGCGAATAGCTGGTTACTTGTTTTCCTTACTTAGTTGTTTGTGTTCTTTAGATTAGCAAGCGGCTGGCTTAAATTCTGACTACAACACCTGACCAATTTGGTAAGGTACAACATATGCCGTAATCAACTTAACCTTGACCAGTAGATTAGGATCAGCATAGACCTATTACAAGAACTGAGTCTGCGCGAAATTGCTAAGTAGCACAGTCTTCTCCTTCTAGCATCAGTCGCGAGGTACGCTGCAATAGCGTTTGTGATGAGAGCTACCCTAGATTCGGCGCAGAAATAAATGAAAGTACGGCGACTGCGCTGTCGGCCTAAACTTAAGCGAGTACATGATGTTGAGCTTTTTGACGTGGCCATTACCATGTTGCGAGATCGCTATTCTCCTCAACAACTAGCCGTTCATTTGTCCATTATGTTTGAGCCATAATGGACCAGCATCAATTCATGATATAGGTTGCAGTCAGGTCTTGAATCCGCCGCTACTTGTTTGTTTAAGGTATACGCCTAAAGATTCGATTACCAAGTCCGTAGGATTAAGCTTTATAAGGCCTAAATAGCACCAAATTTAATTTAAAATGCCATCATTTATAACTCATCGTGGTATTTCTCTTGCTCAATTAGATGAATGACCTGATGATGCTTTACCCATATGGCTAACGGGCGAGCTTCCATAGTTTGTAAGCAGTATTATTATGTTGCTTATTAAATAATAAAATTTGACGGTTTTTAGCGAGTAAATTTAAAGATTTCTTT
>NZ_JAZDRH010000043.1:0-14837 GCF_047470865.1 Pseudomonas sp. F1_0610 | reverse complement strand
GTGTTAGTCGCCCTTCACTGTCACGAATAAAGTGAACGCTGATGTTATTACGGTCGCCTGATTTAAGTATACGCCCTTGGCTATCGTAATTAATCCAGTTGCCTGAAGGGTCGCTCCAACGCCAGCCATCCGTCGTTTTTACTAGGCTGTATTTTTCATATTGGTAAGTGGTGGCGCTGTTGCTGCGTTTATAAATGGCGCCGGAGCGTTCGATGGATTGAACGCCATTACCCAGCGGATCGGCTACAAAGCGTAAGCGGGTCCAGTTTGGGTTAACTGTCCAGCGTCCGTTGGACCAAGTACGGTTAAGGTCAATACTACCCCCCAGCACTTTAACGCTAAGGTCGGTGGTGGTTTCAACGTATTCGGCATTGGGTTGTTTAACCACTGCATTCGGAAAGCCACCTACCGCCGCTTGCGCGGCAGTAGCTCCAAGCAAGCAACTGGATAGAGCGCCGGTAATAATTAGGTTATAAAAACGCGGTTTGATTCGTTTTGATATATGCATTTTAATTACCTGCTCCAAAGCCGCCTGTTACAGCGCAAGATCCATCACAAACTGGGATACAACCTGATGACATTGGGATAGGCGAAACGCCTATGTTTCCACCACCCCAGCCACCAGAGCCACCACCACTCCAACCACCACCGCCCCAACCACTGCCGGAGGATCCTGAGCAACTGGTACCGCTGACACGATAGAAATTACCCGCATTACTGCCTTTAGAAATATCGCCATTAGCACATTCACTTTGATACTGCACATTAAAGCTAGCGTAGTAACTACTGCAGTTAGGCCCTGCTCTATTGGTATTAACAGGCGCGCTTAATCGCATCACTTGTTGTGGTTGCGCACTTGGTTTTAATGCTGTGATTTTGTAAGGAATAACAATGCGTGTTTTTGGTGGTAGTACATCTGGGATTTCACCAAAGAACTCATATTTGTATTCAGCATTTGAAGTAGGAGCAGTAAAGACCACGTTATCTGCTTGTACTAAGCCATAGTTGCTCAGTGTTAGCTGCCCTGTTTTTACTTCCCCTTCCTGTAAGCCTGCTAAGTTAATAGAGAGTGGCTCCAGTAATACAACAGGCGCAGGTACATCTGTTTTGAAAGTTAAGTCCAAAACAATGTCATAAACATCTTGGATAGTGGTTTCAGTAACCCCAAACTCGATGTTAATTAGCTCATATTCTAAGAATACATGCTCATTCGCCACACCATTTGGGCGCACCATAATACGTCCACTGGTATCCATATGATCCGCTGCGCTTGCACGATAGCGGTAAATGCCAGCGGGGATATCATCTAACGTAGCAATGCCTTTATCATTTGTAGTTAGACTGTATTGCTCAGTAACTACGGCATCGTTTTGTAGTTTAATGGTGGCATTTTTCACGCCTAAAATTGGTTGGCCATTTTCATCCAAACGTGAGGTGTAAATATCAGCCACATCAAAAACAACAGATCCTTTGCCGTTTTGTGTAACAGAGATAGCCACAGGTACATCACCACCTTGACCATTATCAGCAGTAACGCGAGCAATGAAGTTGTAAACGCCATTAGCTATGGATGTATTAGGATTAGCTGTGATTTGAATACTCACACTTTGTCCTACATCGACAGCGCCCACTTTGCTGTTATTGGAGATAAACACCCAAGGTGCTGCAGCATTACCTTGCGCATCTAACAGTTGGACTTGAACATTATTAGCCGTTGTAAAACCTGCATTAGTTAGGGTGAATTGCTCAACAATGCTTTGATTCTGGCTTAGCCCTGTTTTAATACTACTAGGTTTAACTGTTAGCTGTGGCATAGCCTCTGCTAGCTGGTAGTTAAGCTGTAACTTTCCACGCACCATGTCGCCTGAATTACTTGCTAAGGCAACAAGCATAACGGTGCCTTGTTTAGTAGCTTGGTTGTTGCCTGTCAAGCTAATACGCATTGGTGTGGACTTATTAGCTGCGACTTTAATACCTGCACCGTTATCAACGCTGATACCCTCTGGAAGCTTACCCTCTGGTTGATCCTCAGCACGCATTACCCAGCGTAAACCTTCTGCACCTGCACTGGCTGTGGTATGTACTGTAAAGGCGGTTTCCACTCCACGTACCGCCGTTAAGTTGTAACCTTGATAATCAAAGGCTATGCGATCAATCGTAAAGCTACCCTGTTCTACAAAGTCGTTTTGATTAGGATGTAAAACAGACAGTCTATACACGCCTGAATCACTCTCTTGTGGAGTAAAGGTGTATTCAAACTGGCCTTGCGCATCCGTGAAGACTTCAACTGTACGCTTAAACCCATTAACCATTAACACAAGATTTAAAGGCGAGTTTTTAATGGTTTCTGTATTACTAGTAGAAACGCCTTGCCCTTTAATAACGATAGGTTGAGGACCATAACTAACAGCAGGTGTAACCGATAGTATCTTACCTGTATAAGGTGCTGGCTCAGGTGGTGGCGGTAAAACATCCACTTTGACAGCGCGATCAACAATAGTAATTTTGCCTAAACTATTAGTAACTTTAGCTGTTAATTTATGGGGGCCATTATCAGCCATAGTGACAGCCCAGTTATACTCATAAGGTGGCTGTGTTAGGGTGGTTAATGTGGTTTTATCATCCAGTACAATTTCTACTTTACTAATAGCCTCTGCATCAATAGCACTGACTATAATTTTGTTAGATTCAGTAGAAAGTGTTACACCTTGACTAGGCGTCACAAAATTTACAATAGGCACTGGATATTTAACAGTTACTGGTACAACTGTGCTTTTTGCACTGGTTCCCATGGTGGTAGTGACATCAGCAGTGACGATATAACGACCTTCTGCCTCAAAGGTAATCGTTGATTTAAACTCACCTTTGTTGTCGGTTTTAATCAAACTGCCATGCTTAACGTCGTTTACATACAGCTGAACATTGCCAACAGTTCCCGCATTACCCACTACATTGAGCGTTTTTTCAGCAATCATTGTATTAGCCACAGGAGAGCTAATCACAGGACTCAATAGCGCAAGCTCAATACGCGACCAGTCAGTTGTATTGCCTGCATTGTCCTGTACTTGAATCAAGCCATACGTTCCCGCTGTTTCAGAAACATTGTTTAAGGTAACGGTACGTTCTGTTGTAAAACAGTTGGCTTCATTAGGTACGACCGCTGGCGTAGCTACTTTTATGCAGTAATTTTTTACACCACTAAGGTCATCAGCTACCTGAACCGTTAACTTAGCTTGTTTGTTTCCTGCATAAAAAAAGCTATCAACCGCATACGTTGGCTTAGCCGTATCAACAGTTGTCACAGTGGATAGTTCTGTCCAAGCCCCCCATGTAGCGCCGTTATCTGTACTCGTTCTTAAGCGCGCTCTGTAGTTAACACCATGAACTTGACCAGCGGCATAGGTATAGATATCAACATCACCTAAGGTCGCTGTATGAATCACAGCTCCTTGACTATCTTGAACTTCAAGTTGATACGCATTCGCCGCAGCTGTTTTATTCCAGTTCCACTGAGGTGCTTCATTTGTGAAACGACTTTTAACTTTAGGACCTGGCTTAGGCTTTGGTGGTTGAATATTAACGGTTATGGGCCTATCTACAGCCGTAGTTTTTCCAAAACTATTAGTTGCTTTAACAGTCAATGTATGACGACCATTATCCGCTTGTGTAATCACCCAGTTATATTCATAAGGTGGCTGTTTCACTACAGCTAATGACGTGCTGCTATCTAATAAAAACTCAACCTGATCTATAGCGACAACATCCGTAACATTAGCTGTAATTTTAGTCGGTGAAGCGACTAGTACCGCACCTGAAGCAGGCGCTGTGAAATCCACAACAGGGATTGGATATTTAATCGTAAAAGGCACAGAAGAACTTAATGTGCTTGTGCCAAAAGGTGTTGTGATATCAGCGGCTAAGTTAAAGTTGCCTTCTTTATCAAGTGTAACGGTAGTTTCAAACTCGCCTGTAGCAGTAGTTTTAACCACGCTGCCTATTTTGCTGTTATCTAAATACAGCTGTACATCACCAGCAGCCTCTGACTTGCCAGAAACTTTTACGGCATTTTCATAAAGCACAGCATTTGCTGCTGGAGTTGTAATTACAGGAGCTTTGCTGGTCAGATCAATGCGTGTCCATTCAGTAGCATTACCTGCATTATCTTGAACTTGTAATAATGCATGAGCGCCTACTTGTTCAGGTACATGGTTAATAGTAACTGTACGGTTTGAAGTAAAACATTGAGGCTCGTTAGCTGTCACACCTTGGCTATCAACTATTTTCACACAAGACTGTTTAATACCACTGAGATCATCTGTAGTGGTGATATCAAGCTGTGCTTTGTTATTACCCATATAGTAGAAACTATTGACTCTGTACGTAGGAGCAATAGTATCAATGGTCACCTCACCTGATAGTTCAGACCAAATATCCCAAGTTTCACCTTCATCAATGCTGCCACGCACACGTGCCTTGTAGGTAGCACCATGAGTAACGCCCTCTTTATATTGATAAACACCAACATCACCTACTACTGCTGTATGAAGGCTATTTTGTTTATCATCTTGCAGCTCAATTTCGTAACCTATTAGGGATTTCAATTGACCCCAAGTCCATTCAGGCGCTGTATTGGTAAAACGTGTTTTAGAGGTTGGTATAGGCATCGGCGGCGGTAGTTTTACGTCCACCGTTAACTTCAATTCATCTGTCGCTACCTTACCAAAGACGTTAGTTGCTCTAGCCGTTAATGTACGGTATCCGTTATCTTCATTTTTAAGACGCCATACATAGGTAAAAGGTGGTTCAGTAAAGGTTGCTAAAACAGTGTCGCGGCCATCCGTTAGTTCAATGCTATCTACTAGCTCAATATAGTTTGCATCTAACTCAATAGTATATTTGGCGCGCTCTAATAAAGAGCCTTCTGCTGGGGTTATAAAGCGAGGTTTAGAATTAGGATATTCTGCTAAGAACGGCTGAGGTTCACTTTGCTTACTAGTACCATAATGGGTCGTAATATCTGCTGTTAGTTCATACTGACCTTCTTCAGGCTTAATTCGAGTAACAAAACGCCCCTCTTCATCTGTTGAGACAAGCCCACCTATTTTTTTACCATCAAGATAAAGCTGTACTTGACCAGGAACATCAGAAACCCCCGTTACTTCTAGTCCTTCCTTGGTTATTTCGGCATCACTGACCAGATCATAAGGTGGCTTCAACTCTATTTCATGCTTGGTCCAGCCTGTAGTATTACCTGCTTTATCAGTAGCCCGTACTAATCCATATAGGCCTTTTTCTTGAGGGAGATTTTTAAACTCTGCATCTAAATCCATCAAATAGCCATAATCATCTGTTACAGCACATATAACTTCAGTAACATCCTTGCCTTTACTATTAGCAATTTTGCCACATAGCTCCCCTACACCAGCATAACCTTCATCATAAGCGCCTGCACTTAATAAGGCGTTAGATTGTTCTTTGTAATATAGCTGATTAACATAAACTTCAGGTTTTTTTAAATCCAACAGAATAGGGTTGGATAATAATGACCAAGGAAGCCAAGTGGCACCATTATCGCGCGTTCCTCGCACACGTATTTTATAATTAGTATCTTCTTCAGCTCCGGTATACTTGAACGTAGTGCCAGATACTATATCTTTAGTTATTACATCATCCCGCCAAGCTTCATAAACTTCAACTTCGTATTTATTAACTCCGCTTATAGCATTCCAGTGCCATTCAAGCGCAGCATTCATATAACGTTGTTTCCTTAAAACAATATTAATATCTAAGTCTGAAATATTGAGAAACTCAAAAGGCGTGTTTTTTTCAACAGTATAATAAATCCCACAGCCTATTAGTTCCTCTTCATCTTCATAGTCACCATCACAATCAATAAATTTATCTACAGGTTTAAATTTAAAGCTATATTGTTCTGGTTGAATATCCCTAGGATTATAATTAACCTGATCGCTATCAGGTGCTATTAAATTAACCCCCCATATCAGTTCTGAAAATATATCAGAGTCCGCACTATAATATTTATACTCAACTACATTACTGCCTTCATAGATTACAGCCTGAAAAGTCCCTACAGGCCTGATATGATTACTATCACCATAGTTTTCTTCATAGTTAATATTAGTCCACTGTACAGTTAGTGTCCTATTAGGCGCTACTCCTTCTGTTTTATAAAAAACAGCAGACGGAATAGAATAGTCCTCTAAATCACTCCCTCCAGGCTCATATTTAAATACATGTAAGCTACTATAATCCTCATTATCTTCATTTTCATGATCTGTAAAATTCAAGTATCCACCGTATTGCGGGTAGAACTCAGTATATTTCTTACCAAAATACTCAAACTCAAAACCTATAGGAAAAGGGCCTTTGGATGGACTGTTTGGAGTTAATCCTGTATTTATACCTGCTTGTGCGTAGGTAACACTTGAAAATAACGTTAATAGAAACAATAGCGCTATCTTTTTAAGCATTGTAAGTCGACTGCTAAAACTCATTGTTAAACCTAATAAGTTTTTGAATTGAGAGTAACTAATTATATTCATATTACACCCTTACTTATTAGGTTCTGGAATAATGACGGTAGAATGCGTATTGTATTTTAAATCTGGATCATAAACCTGACTTCTAATGCGTGCCTCTAAAGGCATTGGATTATCATCAAGCGGCTTAACGGTCACACGAACAGAAACTGAAGACACCTTCAAATCACCAACTTTAATTACACCCTCACTATCTATTTCATATCCTTTACTTATACTTACAAACTGTAAATTATCAGGTAACTTAAACTCAATAGCAGTGCCTTTTGCTATATCTGGGCCTTTATTATTTGCCATAACACCAATACTAAAATTCTTTCCTACTACAATAGAGTTATTAGCTGCTGGTGGAATTATAAAAACAGAAAGATCAGAGCTGCCCTCAAAACTCTCTTGTGCATCTATGTCTAACTTAGCAAATGTATAATTATTTGCCTTTGTACTAGCTGGCAAGTTAATTTCCTTAATTACGCCTTTTTCTGAAGACTCTCCGCCCACTGCTCCTGCAAACGCTAATCCATCACGCTCACCATTTACTGAGTCAACTGTCAGGCTATAGTTACCTGGATTAAGATCAACAAAACTATAGTCACCCGCTTGGGAAGTGAATGTCGAAGAACTGACATTAAGCCCTTTATCATTAATCCCTGTCAGTGTCACTTTCACTAAACCAATACCTGACTCGCCTTCCTCTTGCAGTCCATTATTGTTTTTATCATTAAAAACACGCCCAGAAATACTACTAGTTACTGGCTCTGTAAAAATAGCTTCGTAGGTAACAGCTGTATTGTTTACATCAAAAATATTGATAAAGTATGACCATGATTTATCTTTATTACGCTCTTTAGATAACCAAAAATTATCAGGTATTAATGGAAAAGAAGCCGCAACATTCACTAAACTTTTTTGTCCTTTAAATGGATCTGCTACTTTGATGTAGGTAAAACCTTTTGTTGCAGGTTTAGTAATTTTTAGTGAGCTTCCATTTTGTACCACCTTGGTAAGTGCTGAGACATCTGTTACTTTTGTATCCATCCCTTGCGACTCATACAACATCAAACCATTATCATCTTCAGCTAAAAAGTCTCTAATCTCATCTCGATCAGGAAAACCAACAGAAGGAACTTTTACGTCACGAATTAGAGTATGAGTTTTTATATCTTTAATGAGAGACGTTGCTTCACCTCCAAGCCCATCAGCATGAGTATAGGAAGCGTTAAATTCAACAAACTCACCATAAAGGCTTGAAGTCATTAGCCAACGCCCCACTTTGGATTCAGCTGGCATGATGTCACCAAAATTAATCAGTAAGCTTTTATCCACCACCACATCATCAACATAACTGCCTAAGATTTCATAATTCACTAATAGATTTTTATCGTTTGCGACAATTTTAGGCTGAGCTGATTCAATCGCTGCTTTAAAAGCAGGACCATGCCCTGTGTTTTTAACACGTACGCCCAGTGTAAATGGGATAATGGGCTCTGTAGTTTCTGTCAGAGGATCATCGCCAAAGACTTCTTTAGGCAAGAAGTAATCAAGTGTTAATTCTGGTAGTGGTCTCACCACAACATAATCAGGAGTAACCTCAACGGTTGTTGCCACGCCATTTAAGTTATAGCGAACTGTCGCACCTACATAGTAAAGCTCATCTGTCTGTCCAACAGCATTTTTTGAAGGAATAATTAACCAGTGAATTTCAGCAATAGTTTTTGTAGGTATTTCACCCTGACCCGTAATATCTTGGATGCCTTTTAACTGATCTACTTTGTAGAAAAATTTAGCTGTTAGATCATTAGGGTTTTGGGTGACCTTTACTGGTTGTTCATTTTTATCTAAGAAATGAAGATCAATGGCCACATCTTTAATGTTAGCTGTTGAAAGGCCATTACTAATAATCATTTTTGCATCAAAGGCCTGGCGCTCAAACGACAGTTTTTGCTCAATAATGATTTTTACTTCAGCACATTCTGTTTCTTGTGCATAAGCTAAAGGAAGACTGCTCAAGCACATCACCAGTAAAAGGCATAATACAAGTTTATGCTTGTAACGTAATAGGTCTACTTTAATCATCTATCCTAACCTTTTAATGGTAGATATTTTACTGGGCAAGTGGTTTAAAAAATGAACCGGTACCCAAGCTCTATTCCAGTACTGTTAAATTTCTTAGCGGATGTATGATTTACATTCAATAAGAAATTATGTTGCTGTCTATACTCAATGCTCACACCTAACAATGTATTCCATCCACTACCATCACTTGTCATATGTGTTTTATACAAGTCACTATTAAATTGATAATACGATTTCCCATCAAATTCATGCCCTATTCCTGTACCAACATAAAAGTCAAATACAGTAGGACCTTTATCCAATTGATAACCAGCTGTTAAATTTAAACTACCTAGCACAGAATTCATGGCATCTAGCCGGGCAACAAGACCGTTACTTGCTTTAACTTTGTCATGCTCGAAATAGGTATAAGTGAGTTTGGCATGAGGATCTAAATACCAGCCTGTGAAATCTTCACTCAGATAAAACTGCTGGCCAATTTTAAAACCTGCGCTATATGAGTTAATGCGACTTTTCCCAGTAACTTTATAACCAAAACCTGTTCTCGCATCGAATCTATTAGTCAGTCTTGAATACTTAATAAACCCATCAACATATTGTTGATCTTCATTAATAAGTGCGCCATAAAGGCCAAAATGATAGTTATGTACACTACCTTTCCCTGACTGCTGTTTATAGTTCACATCTGAATCTGAGTAGCCCGCCATAACCCCTAAGGAAAGCTCGCCAGCCCCTGTTGTCATATGACGATCATAACCAGCCAATACACCTTTATAATCCAAGTCAAACCGCTGTAATTTTGTTTTAATCGAACCAAAGCTGCCGTTATAATGCTTAATCCAAAGACCTTGTAGTCGCTCATTGCTTCTCGCTTGCTTCATTCTTGCAAATAAGAGGTCTATTTCTACGGTATTTAAAAGATAGTTTGTATCTAAGATATTGGCTGCATTATTAGCCGTATTAGTCAATGTGTCTGGCTTAGGTGGCTCAACACCATTGGAAGCTGCTAAAAACCAATCCTGCCCACCAGTACTATTGACCTCTGTTTGTAGTTTGTAACGATGAGCCCCTAAATCAATATAACCATTTAAATTGCCTAATCCAAATACAGCATCACCTGATGCAATATGAGCCAGTGTGACCTTCTCATTACCAGTAGCAGTTAATCCACCAGTATTGTGGTCCGTTACAAAAACGCTGTGATTTCCTTTAGCTTCGCCTTGTACATGCAACTGATCACTAATACTAATTGCGCTCAAGCCAGAATTAATAATATCCGTGCGCATATGAAATGAACCTGAACCTTCAAGCCGATCAAGTGTTAACGTTACTTTATTGGTAGCCGTTACAGGAACAGTTTGATCACCACCTATATGCACACTTGCAGCACTCCTAAGCGTAAGCTGAGTTACGTTAGAATCACGTGGCAAATACCAAGTGGAGCTATCTAAGTTAAGTGTGGAAGTGCTTTTAGCACCTTGGTGATCAAGGGTAGTATCGGTAAAAACACTACCATTTAATACGGTGTTATTGGTGGCATTGAGTGTAAAGCTACTTGAAACTGTATCTGGAACATTTGTTGTTCCACCACCATAGGTGACATGCAGAAGATCTTTTCCATTCATTGCAATTGCCGAGCTGTTATTAAGATTTAATACACCATTTTTAACAGCATTGGCGACAGTCATGGTAGTTTGACCATTATTATCAACACCACCAGCCTCTACATCATGATTTCCAACTTCAATAAGATGTCCATGTGTTTGTGTATTCAACCCTTCGGTATCACACCCATCAGGAAATATAAGACAAGATGGATCATTATTTGCTAGTACCCTACTACCAGACAACCCCTGATGTGATAGATCCACATTTTCTAATGTTATTGTTTGAGGAGCATTTTTTGCTGAGGAACCATCTGCATTAACACTATACCCATTGCCATAATCAAATCGAATCGCTGCCCCACTAACAAAAACTGTACTTCTTACCTGATCATTAACCTTCAACAGTTGAATATTGGCTCCATCACCGATCACACGTAGTCCATAGGCAACCCCATCAGGCTGATCAATCACGCTAGAAATATGAGTCTCGCCATAAACAATTACTTGAGAGTTTGCAAACCGTGCCCCTTCTTCTGTATCAGTGTCTACAATAACACCTGATCCATTTAACGCGCCCAAGCGCCCTGCAATAATGCCATCAGATAGATAACCTTCTGTCTTGATAATAGTTTTAAAGTCTTGGTATTTATCAGCATTCATAATTACAGAAGCGCTACCTGTTGATTTAATACCAAATGCTGGGCTAATTTCATCACCATAGGCATCTACATTAAAATAACCACCTACAGATCCTGGCTCAGAAAAACTGCTTTGATTACTTTTATGTAAGCCATCCGTTAAATCAATGCCAGTCGCAATAGCCATACTCTGCACCCAGAGCGTACTGCCAATAATAATGATGTATTTTTGTATTTCATGGTACATAGCATCCTGCCCAGTAAAAATTTGGAAATACTTTATCTACTCATCAATATAATGTGAGAACACAGATGAAGGTGTTAATAGAAAAATCTATTTATAAAATACTAAAAATTATTGTGCAGCTCTGTGATGCCTATCATTAATAAAATATTAAAACACTCAAAAATATAAGACTAAAGTATCAACGCTATTTAATTAGTAACATCTAATTGAAAATAATCTAACGGATCTAGTCGCCCATCTAAACCATAACCTGTTAATGCGCGAATGCGCACTTCAAAGTGTAAATGGGACCCTAATATTTCTGTTGTCATGCCTTTTGCATTACCTGTATCACCTGATAAACCAACAATAGTCCCTGCTTTTATTTGCTGCCCTACTGTGACATCAATACGTGACAAATGAGCATAAAAAACAAAAAAATGGGTATCCAGTTTTAAAACTACCTGTTTACCATAAGCACCTACATCACGCACCACAGCGACCTGAGCATCATCAACAGCATAACAACGATAGCCTATCGTTGGTGTTGCTAAGTCAATGCCCTGATGAGGTCGCGTTCCAGCATTGCGCACCATTCCAAATCTGGATGATTCTGTGCTAACTAAACCAGCGCTACGCAGTTTGTTATAGCCAATAGCAAGTGGTTTTACAGGAAATTGATATTTCATAAGATATTAATTATTTAGGATGATAGCTAGTTAGATAGGGTATTAATAAAAATACTGCAAACTTATTTATGATCTAAATCAACAAATTATATTTAATGATTAGACCCATTACAAATAGAGAGAATACATTACATATTAAGGCAATAATTAATATAGAAATTTATAAGCTCTTATGAACAAACTTTTTATCGGTAAATTATCAATAAACAGACATCACTTTATAACTATTCAAGGAGGAATTATATGACAACTAAAAAACAAATCGCTTTAGCTCTTTCAGGTGGTGGCGTTCGAGCTATGGTATTCCATATAGGCGTCTTTAAATACCTTGCAGAGCGACAAGCGCTTGAGCGCATTTCTCATATTTCGTCAGTATCTGGCGGCAGTTTGTTACTAGGACTTATTTTGCAAGATGCCAAAATGAAATGGCCCTCTTCAGATAATTTTTTAGCGCAATCCTTTCCAGCAATACGTCAACGCGAATACGCCGAACAAAACAGTTCTACGTTATGAATATCCGTGGCACACAGTACTTTTTCACGTAGCAGCTCAGGCATGACTCGTTCCCACATAGCCACTGCTTCACCTTCAAGCCAAACTGGCGGTTCAATATGGGTGACTTGGCTAAAGGCGGGCTCATTATGGTTAAGTGCTCGTTTGCCAGCGTTGCCTGATAAAATCTTTTGCGCAGTAGGCTTGGGTTTACGCCCACGTCCAGACATAAAACTCTCCACCTAAATGATAGTAATTCTTAAAAAAGGCCAAACTTTTAATTTCGCGGGTAAAAAAATTCGGTTCCCCCTGTCGTTCGAGATATCCAAATAGTTAAAACTTTTTACCCCACCCCTCCCTATAGTTTTAATATATTGATTTATAAGGACTTTTTATTTTTAACCAAACCCACCTTAGCGCCAATCTGGTTATGACAGGCCCAACACAGTGAACGCAGGTTCGCCCATGTAAACGCAAGTTCAGGATGGGTTTTATGGGGCAGTATATGGTCAACCAACTGGGCTTGTGTCGTTTTTCCCAGTTCACTGCAATGTTTACACAGTGGATTTCGCTTCCTAAACAACTCACTGAACTTACGCCAGCGATACGTTTTATAGAGCGCATCGGAATCATCACGGCGCTCGTTGTAGTCTTGGTTAGTGCGCTTGATCCGCTCAGCATCACGCTGCTGGGCTAACGGCTTGTGCTTATCACAGTACGTTTCACCGCATACCAACACGCTACAAGCTGCCCATGCACAGGGCTTTAACGGTCTACGCGCCATGATCATCACCTGCTTTCTTAGCACCAAACTTAATAGCCAGCTCGCGGATCTTTTCAACACCCATAAAGCCAATCAAACCACCTGCAAAGGTGGCCATATCGGATGGCAAGCCAAACCAGCCTAATAAAGGAATAATAGCCAGTGTCGCTAAGCCACATAAACAGCCTTCAAGAAACATCTGCCGACCGCTACCACCACCATACACAACACGCAGCACCGCAATCGCTACAGACAACAGAAACGCATATATAGAAGATTGATAAGCACTAAGCCATGCAACCATAGCCATCCATAGGCTTGGGTCTTTATCTTGCATTTGAATATCCAAACCAGAATGATAGGTACAAGTCATTTATATACGCCTAGAGTTACTTTATTATTGAAATGAATAACTCTAGGCGTATAATCAACTCAGATTAATAGAGGAAAAGTGAGTGCAAAGTAGGGAATTAATCAAGGAGCTAGAAGAAGCTGGCTGGGAACTTCAAAGGATTAATGGAAGCCACCACATCTTTAGGCATCCTGAAAAGAAGCTCTCAATACCTGTTCCACACCCCAAAAAGGATTTACCTATAGGAACAGTCAAGGCAATCAAGAAACAAGCTGGATTACTTTAAACCAGAAACTAACGTACCACTTAGCACACTATCCGACTTAAGGGATCTAAAAATGCGCTACCCAATTTTTATTGAAGATGGAAATGAAACCACTGCTTTTGGAATTCATATTCCTGATATACCAAACGCTGTTACAGCGGGAGATACTTTTGATGAAGCGTACCAAGCTGGCATTGAAGTGGCTCATATAATGTTAAGCGATATTGCTCAGCAAGGATTAGATCTGCCTTTACCAACATCTGTAGAACATCATAAAAATAACCCAGACTATGCTGGTATGGGCTGGGGATATATTGATATTGATGTCACGCCTTACTTAGGTAAAACAGAAAAAGTAAATGTGACACTCCCAAGCTACTTGGTCACAAAGATTGATCACTTTGTACAAGTACACAATATCAAAAGCCGCTCTGCCTTTTTAGCTGAAGTTGCTTTAGAGAAAATAAATCGTGCATAAAAAAAGCCCCTAAGGGAAACCAAAGGGGCTTTTACATATTTCTAAAAGGTAAAACCGCAATATGTATCAAATACTACATTTAGTGTCATAACAAGTCAACACTAACAAAATATAGACATCAAGGATTCTAACTCATGACCAAGAAAGTATGGCTATACCTAGTTCTACTTAGTTCATTTCAAAATGCTTATGGTTTAAATTGGGATTGCACTTATCCATTCTCATACCCTGAATCTGAATATAAAAAAGACCTAGAGAAAATAGATGAGATTTTACAATACAGTAGCTTTAACCGCTATCAAGTTGGAGCGGATAGTATTGTCAACGATCTCGTAGAAACTTTTGGAGATAATGAACTGACAAAAGAATTACGAACTAGAAAAGAAAATTTATCTGATTACCAAAAAAAATATATAAAACAATACATAAATTACAGGGACAGCATATTTAGATATTACGTTTCTGAATTTAATAAAAAATATAAAATCTCTCACTCTTCAGTTACAAGAGGAGAATGTAGCACTTTATTTATCTACAATGGAACTGAAAAATTAAAAGTATTATCTGAGATTAAAAACTCTATTACTTCAAACAACATACAAGGCACAATAAATAATTGTTCCATTTAGCCAAAATTAAAAAACCTGAGCGCCCATCTTAATCCTGAAGTTATAGAAAACACTCAATTTATTAT
>NZ_JAZDRH010000042.1:0-16286 GCF_047470865.1 Pseudomonas sp. F1_0610 | reverse complement strand
CTCGCATAAAAATCATATTTATTATAAATAGTTTATATTTGTTAGTGCTAAATTTTATATAGTAGAATTTTTACTATCTTTTGATCTTTTTTAATTTAGCAAATTGAGATTTCGTACTAAAACCTCACTTACTCAATAAAAAATATACGGCTGCTACTTGTTTAGCAGCCGTATATTGGCCTATAGCGCATTTAATTGGCTTTTAAAGGCTTTTTCTTTGTTTTTACTTGGCTTTATTTGTTTTTCGGCTAATAGTGTTTTAATCGCCTCTTTTAACTGCATGCGTTCATGCTCAGAACCTTCTTGCACAAACAAAGGAATAAGCTCTGCAATACAATTAAACAGCTCTACTATTTTGATGTCACCGTTAGGCAGCCCTTGTGGCAAACCAGTAAAAGCTTCATTAAACTCGATAATTTTTAACTCGAGCTCACTAGCCTGTGCTTTTAATGCTATCTGTTGCTGCTGTTGATGTAGCTCTTGGGCAACTGTAACTAGCTTAGCTTCTTCGGAAGTATCTACAACAAACTGACCAAACCCTATGGCTGTTTTTGCACCAGCGCCTAGCCATTCTAGAGCATGCTCTAATGCCTGCCAGATCTCTGCAAGTTGTGTAATAGCTTCTTTAGTGCGAGGTAGAATTATAAACTGCAACTTAATATTTTTGGCGATTAAATAACTAACAGGCACAGGATCATGCCAGTCACCAGGCAAGTTTTGTGCGATATTTTGAGCTTTAGCGCCATTGCTATACCAGTTGCCCATATGTGGCGTCATAATTTCTACATTGATATTACAGGGTGCAATAGGTAATGCATCAAGAAAAATAAAGCTTCCAGCTCGTTCGGCTATATCCTTCTTGTCTTCAGTACCAAACCATTCGCCTAACCGATTTTTGCGTAGAGCCTCATCAGCTACAGCTGTTTCAATGAAACTACGAATTAGCCCTTTTACAGCTGAGCCTGGTAAGTAAGGGACGCCTAAAGAGTGATGCCACAGAAAACCATTTTCTACAGGGTGAGGATTGCCTAACCCAGTGACAAAGGAGGATGTGCAATGAAATACTTTGGCTTGTCCATTTTGCGCTTGAGCCAATAAGCGTAGTGATACAGCCTTTTGATGTAAGTACTGTAAACTACCGAGTCCTTGGCCGAGAGCAGCTGTTTCTTTTAGCCAGTTGCTCTTGGTGTCCTTATCAATACTAGAGAAATTTTCTGCGTAGCCAGTAAAAAAGCGTTCAAACCATAAACCAAGATGGCCATTCTGAGCTTTTTTAGGTTTTGTTTGTTGCATATCGTAAAGGGGCAAAGGCATAGTTTACTCCTTAACTTTTTCGGTCAAAGCCAGCGTGATTTTTTTTAGCCACTCAAGCAAAGCAAGGGCTTCGTTTTGCGCAGCCATATAAGATTTCATATCAGAGACGGTAATAGCTGTAAGAATGTCTTTTTGGTTTTTAAAAACATTGCCGGCAGTATCTTTGCATAGCCAGTCGCTAACAGCTTGATAGAGCAACCTATGTGTAGATTCTCCTTTCATACGATAAAAAGCCATTGCTTGCCCTAAACCATTAATACGAATGAGGGCAGGTAAATTATTAACATAACTACGAAGTTCTTTCGTATTAGCGTCTGACTTAATGCGCTCTAACCATTTCAAGGCGTACTCAGCACGATGTTGTTCCATAGTTTGTATCATTAGGCTTCTCCTTGAGTAAAGTTAACACGGCACCAGCCCATACCTGTAGTTTCATTGCCACCAATTTGCAGCCAGTGGCTGTTCGAAGGAAATAATGTCATTAGCTGAGCTAATACTTGCTGTGCGGTAAGCTGGCTTTCTTTACGTCGTGCAGCATGAGCGCTAATGGGAACATAGAGTAGGGTTTCACTAGGTAAGCTTTCTTCATACCAAAGAGCACCTGTTTTAACAGACTTGGTTTCACTATCAATAGCTATGTGAGGATTAATGGCAGTCGCATGGCGAGTTAAGAACGTAAAGATATCGTCATGTACAATGAGTAAGTTCTGCTCTATTACCTCTGTAGTAAAATGATTATCTATCAACGGGCTTAGCCACTGAGCTAGTAGAGTAATTTGCTCACTTGGTTTTTGTTCTAGTTTAAACTCCTCAAGAAAGGTGGTTTCCTCTTTATTGCCTAGTGCGTCAAATTCTTGGTTAACACTAATGTTTAGCTGAGGTATCTGAACCCCTAAACGCTCAGCGTGAGTAAAAAAACGCTGCAAACAAGCAGGGCTAGTGACCCATTTAAAGCGGCTTTGTAGGGAGCGCACAGGTAAGGCAAGCAACTGAGCATCACCTATTAATAACGCGCCAGCGTGGTTGCTATCGCGCTCTTGTGGCTGGGCACTTTGCTCTGGACCAAATAAATCTAATATCTGCTGATTTTCTAATTTACCTTGAGCATGCGCGCGTAATGCCCCCTTCATAGATGAACCGAAAACACAAGGCCAACCTGTATGAGCTTCACGTTGGATAGGCAAGTCGATACCGGCTACAGATTGTCCAGAGCCTGCATGCAAGGAGGTTTCGGTAGTGAGTAGCATTAATGTTGATTGAGTAGTCATAAAATTATTTCCTAAAAGCACTATTAATAGGTAAGCGACCAACTAAGACTTGACCTCTACCGTAAGCAGAGTCCTTGTCTATGCATTGGCCATGTAATTTAGAAATTTCAGCTGAATTAGCACAAAACAGGGCGCTACCTGGGGCTAATAAGCTTTGTACAGGTTTGGCTTGGTGTTTGGCCAAATCCCAGCCACCTTCACGCAAAGGGCGAGCGCAGGCTACGCTGTAAATAGTTGTTGGTAGGGTTAAAATATTACCTTGCCATGCTTGTAATTTATTAGTGTCCTGTATTGCATTAAAGCCTTCAGGAATGCCTGCTGGCTGCAGTGGAGCGCATGAGCTAGGGGTAATGTAATAAATAACAGCATAAGGATCGTTATGCTGCTCGAATTGTGGCCATTTTATCGTGCAGTTCTCAATAGATAAGCTGGCCATCCGGCCTTCGCCACCTAAACGCACCATTGCTGAGGTATTGAGTTCGAGGTCATCAGGTATACCACTGACTAAAAGCTCAATACTTACATCGGCATGTAAACGTAAATGACGTGTTTGATAAAGCATGCCATGTATAACGCCACGACGTTGATTGTCGCGCGCTATCCCAATGCGTGGTTCTTCTGTAAAAAGTTGCTGGCTAGAGATTACCTGATCTGGGGTGGGGGTTTTACCTGCAAGAATTGCTATCCAAGCTGCTTCTGTTAGCCAACAATCTGTAACAGGTTTAGCTCCTGCTAAAGAGTGTATGCCTTGAACCTTAGTGGGATAGGACGGCAGTAAAACGTTTCCTAGATCACAGCGCACAGGGCCCGCTAAATCCAGTAGGAAGTAGTTGTTTTCCTTTACCATTAAGGTCGCAGGAGCTGGATATAAACGTTGTTTTTTAAAGGCAATATAAGGGCCTAATATGCTTAAGCTACCAAGGGAATTACTATCGCCAATAATAGCTTTTAGCTCTGTCAATGCATCAAATTGACGCCAAGAAGTCGCATTTTTTGCATGATAAGCGTCCCCAATAAAGGTGCGTAGAGCACCTAATATAGTAGAAGTTGAGGGAGGAAAAATACTAGATAGCTCGTTAGAGCCTAAACTTCCTTGGGGGCGTGATTCGCGAAAAAACCACGTATCAATGGGTGAAAAACGGCAACATACATAATTCATTACTCAGCCCCTCGCTCAATGCCTTTTTGCGCTAAGAAACGAACTAACATGGCGGCATCTGTATTTAAAGGTTGATGTGGATTAATAGTAAAACCTTGCTCAACGTCTGTGCGTTGCCAAACTGCACACTGTTCAAGCAATAGTTCTATATGTTCAGTATTGGCATCTTTTTGATCAAACGAATGGTAGTACTCAGTCAATACGAGTTTTTTTAAAACGTCATGGCGTGGGTTTGTAAAGCGCTCAACCAGCTGCTCAAAGCGATAGAAAAACTTATTTGAAAATGCTTTATTTTGCGTACTGAAGGCTTTAGCTAGCTGGGCAATTTGAACATTATTATTTGAATCTAATGCCTTGCTCCATGGCATTGCCCATTCTAATGTTTGCCCCGAAGGTTTCCATACACGGACTGCTATTGCATCTCGCCCCGTTTTATCTTTTGCTACTTGATCCAATAGCTCATGGGCATTGCTTAAAACATGGGTAAGAGGAATACGAATATGCGTAAACTGAATGGCACCAGACAAAGTAGAGTCAACAACACAGTCATATTTCATGGAGCTTTTTTTAAAGCACTTAATATAATTCTCACGCAGGTCACGAGCGGCATCTAAAGCGCCTTCTAATGGTAAAATGGCAAGTACATCATCACCGCCAGCATAAACCAAGAAACCATTATGCTGGCGGACAATATCACCAGCATGATTAGTAAAGCTATTTAACGCTGCACTAATCACTTTTTGCTTGCTAACATCGCCCATGTGTTTGCCAAGCTGATCTCCATCCATTAATAAAATTGCATAGTAAGGAGAAGGTTCGCTGGTAAGGTTTGTTCCGGCAGATGCTTTTAACTGGGCTAAAGCACGTGTGACCTGCGGTGCATCTGAAGGGGCAAATAGATTAGGGTTAGCCAGCATATGGGGAAAATATACCTGCCCATCTAAAGCAGCCCAAAAATGCTTAAATCCATCCTCTTTTGCGCGCTTTTCAGCAGCTTCTTGTAATGAGCTGATGGCAATGGTGAACTTATTATGACTAATATGCTGGTATTCAGAGTAATCAGCAATTTTAGAGCAAGCTTGACTAAAGGCTTCCCACTGTGCAATGCCGCCATGCAAAATAAGTTGTTCTAACCAAGTAGTTACTGCAAGTAAGGCGACAGAAGGTACAGCTACAGGAAGTTGCCAGCCATAAATAGTGTTCGACGAATCCGATGACTCTATTTGAGGTAGCTCTACCTTGACTTGACTAAAGTAGCGAGAAAAACGGCGTTTAATAAAGGCCATAGCACAAAGATGTTCACCTTCACGCAAATCTGTTTTAATACCTTTAAGTTGCGTATTCTCACGAATTGCATTCCAGTAGTTATTTACTTTTGTTAGGTTGGTTTGCGTGATACCCGAGAGCTCTTGCCAGCCATCCATCATCATGCATTTATGTCCTGGCTCGGTTGGAGCTACTAAATTACGCCAGTTTTTTCGTTGGTTTAGCGCATTAGACGCTTCATCATCAGAAATAATCCAGTTTATTTCCCAAAAGCTTTTAATTTGCCGTTGCCAGATATCTGCTGTTATTGTGTTATCTAGAAAGGCTAAATCATTATCCCAAACACTTTTAGCTAAAGCCTCCCAAGCAGTTTGTACAGCAAGCACTACTAATTCAGGATTAAACTGCGCTGGTACTTGGGCACTAATGCCAGCCTTAAAACGGTTGGGTATACCGCCTTGCTGAGGTGGTAAGGCGCCTGCTGTAAGATCTGTTTTAGTTAACCAGTTTAGATAATTAGAGTCCGGTTTAGGGAAGCTAATAGTACCACCCTGTTTTTGAATACAGACCATGGCAGTAGCTGATAACCAAGACAAAATAAAAGAACCTGCCCAAAAATCACGGGTGCGCCGAGCCTGAGCAACAAAGCTTTGTACTGGACCAAGAGTAAATTGAAAATACTGTTTATCGTCCATTGCGTAGCTCCTTGCGCTGCTCAAAACGGTTAAGGTACGTATGAATTACTTGGTAATTAATACGGGCTTCAACTTTTTTACCTTTCATATCAATTTTTACGCCCTGTGGAAGAAATAGGGTTGGAAGCAAGCTTTGTATGGCTACGCACTTACCGTCTGGAAAAGCATGTATATGAACAAATAAAGGTGAAGCACGACGGCTAATTTGTTCTTCCTTAACAGTGACATCTAATTTGTTGTTATCTTGCTTCCACTGATAGTTATGGGGCAAGCCAAAGACACTCCGTTGAGGAACTTCTGTAACTGTTTGGTTTTGAGCGGCTTTTTTGGCGATTACCCTGTCATTTGGAAAGTTATTTTCCCGCTCTTCATTTCGATCTGTCCCATCTCGGTAACTATGCAATTGATGGTTAATGCTATTGAGCAATGTCATGCTGGCGTTAGCTTCAGCTGAAATATCGATACGACTACCTTGGCTAAAAGCAGACAGGGGGCTGTCGTTAGTAGCAGAAAAATTCAGTGTTTTAATAAACGCTTGAATATCCTCAAGAGTGTTAAATGTTTGTGTTGAATCTTGATACTCAATACGTTGCAATGCCAAAGAACCAAAGCCTTTACGGGCACGGCTGCCTAAGCCACCAAAAAAACCAAGAGCCTTAATAGCTACTATGAGTTGTTCCACGGATGCATCAACAGGTTTAGTGGAAGGTTTAAAGCGAAACTTAACAATTAGCTCGCCCTCATCTAGCTCCAAGCGCGATCGAAGTAACCCTGTCTTGTGGCTATAAAGCCCCATGCCTAATAAATAACTTAGATGCCTCAAGTCCTTACTGCCGGCTTCATATAGCTTAGGAGAGCGGCTAAACTCAGATGTTAAAATAAATAGGCTTTGCTTACCTGTTTCTGATTCGGCAGAACCAAACAGCAGGGCTTCTTCTTCATGTAATTTGGCAAGGGCATCCTTTATAGCTAGCTTCTCTGCTAAGTGGCCCCAACGCGTAGCGCGCCACCAAAAGCGTATAGCCCCCTTAAGAGAGGCGTTACGCATATGTTTATCATCCGCTTTTTGCTCGGCATTACCAATAAACATAGGGGTAGGCATTTTAAAGTATGCAGTAATGGTTTTGGGTTGAATAAACTCCATCGGCAGTATTCCTTACTGAAGTTAAATTAAATTAGAAAGTTGATAGGCACCTAGCCCTAAAGCGGCCTTACCACCTATATGCAAACATTGACCTAACTGTAGAGCAACTTGTAATTCGTTCGATAAGTTGCTTGATAAGTCTATTGTTCCCATTAAACCGCCAATGGGAATTTTCTTACGCTGTTTACTCGAAAAGCGCGAATAACTTACATACTCTAGTTGATAGCTGTATGTTAGTTGCTTACAAAATTTGAACCAGTTGTCTAAATCGCTAAATTGTGGAGTTTGGTATAGCAGGGATAGTGTGTTAAGGCGCCTATGTAAAGCAACTAAAAAGTCGTTAAAAGAAAATATTTCAGGAGTGACAACTTGCGGGCTTCCGTTTATTTTGCGCTTTATAAATAAAGGTGTAGTTAACTGTATGCTAATACTATCAGCTAAGGGGCGATAACCTATAGCTTGAAGGGGTAGAAGATGGCAAATAGCCACTAGTTTGTTTTCGGTAAGGCCATCTGCGCAAGCTAAGCAAAAGGCCTGAAGAAACTCTTTTTGGTAGTTAATGGCTGGCCCAAAAAGATAAATATTACCAAATAAAATATTATCAGTCCCTTGTTTTGAGCTTAATGGAGAAAAGGCAAAACAAGGTGAGGTGGCTTGCCATTTCTCAGTTTTGGGTCCAATAAATAGTAGACTAAATAAACAGTCATCCTTATGTTGATGCAGACTAGTGCAGCGACAATATAGTTTATGCAAGGCATGGCCTAACGCCCCTCTAAACATCGACCCTGTATAAACTGGCAGCTTAGGTGGTTGGCTAAATTTCAGCTCAAAGGGTTGTTGCAATATGGATGTTGGTGGGGCTGTTTCAAACACAATAAATCCTTCTAGAGTAAGTTGCTACAGCACTAACAGTTATTAGATTAACTATAGCGTTAATATAGCGAAAAAAAACAGAAGAAACAGGAGTTATGCACACTTTTAGACTTATGTAGCTTCACTGGCGAAACGCTAAATACACTACAAAAGATTCTGTACTGTGTGAAATAGACAAACTTGTATGTAAGTGCTTAATCTTGGAGTTTAGTAAAGTACATTCAATTGAAGCAAGCAGATAAAACTATATGAAAGGAATATCGCATGACAGGGCATATCTGTATTTTATCGGGCCAGACACTGCAAAATATTTTGCCATTACATTCGCATATTGCGGATTATATTTTTTTAGCTATATCAGAAGAAAAACAAGACTCTGCTGCTAGTTTTATCCGAATATTGGTTGATCTAGGGTTGGTAGCTAATGAAGAAAAAATCATTATCTTAGAAACCATACCTTCGACTGATTTTCAGCAAATGAAAGACTGGGCAGTACAACAGTTAAAGATGATTCGTAAAATTTTACCTCATGGGCAACTAACTTTAAATGCAACAGGGGGGAACAAACTAATGTCTATTGCTCTCATTCAAGCTTGTGAGCAGCCTGAGTTTGCACCTGTTGAAGTTATTTATTGTGACACGGCCCAGCAAAAGCTAGAAACGATTTATCCTGAAGTTTTCACACAGCCCTTGCAAGACAACATACTAACAGCTGAGAATATTTTGAAAGCCAACGGATTGCAGGTTAATTCGGCTTTAAGTGATCAGAAAAAATGGCGGGATACTGTATTAAATCGTAAAGATATAACCTGCTTACTTGGTCAGAATATGGCAGGCAACTTAGGAAGTTTCATTCAAACGCTAAACTACAAACTTTCTACAGCACTAGAAGGACGAAAGCTAGAAAATGCCCCATTACCAATAAGTATCAGTTTTAATATTACTAGCCAAGCATGGCTTGATGCTTTACAGCAACTGCAAAACTCAGGGCTAATTAGCTGCCAAAACTCGTTACAATTACAAAGGCCAGTCACCTTTACTATTAATACACTGGAAAACTTTCGTTATTTACATGGTATCTGGCTAGAAGAATATCTATGGCTATGCTTAGACGACGCAGGAATTAATGATATAGCCTGCAGTGTGGCAATTAGTAATCTTCATGAAGATATTGCTTTTAAACACAATGAGCTAGATATTGTTATTGGTAGCCGCAATAGATTAGTGGTAGTGGAATGTAAAACCGCTAATATTTCTCGTCAGCAGGTGATGAACCTAGCATTAGATAAACTAGATGGTTTAGGGCGTCGCGGTGGTGGGCTGCTTGCGCAACGCTGGTTTGTTATGGCGCGTTGGCCGCACAAGGATGAAGATAACGATTTAGCAGAACGTTTCCGCCAGCAGGCTAAAGATAGAGAGGTAGTATTAATAGAGCCTAAGCATTTAAGCAACTTAACTCAGCGGCTTAAAGAGTGGAAGAAAACTGGAAGTTTCCCCCTTGAAGAAGTGGAATAAATATATTTTTAACGAGGAGCTAAATAAACATGCATAGCCAAAGTATCTTGCTATCAACGGTAGGCTCATCACCACAAGTGGTGACAGAAACCCTTTATGCCATTGCTGAGCAAAAATTAAGCTGGCCTACTGAACTACGTATTATTACCACGTCATTAGGTGCAGAAAAGGTGCGCCAAGGACTTATTGTAGGTAAACAGCTTGAGCGCCTTTGTCATGAACTGTCTCTACCAATACCCAAATTTGGTGAGGAACAACTATTAGTTGTTACAAATGAACAAGGTCAGTATGTTGAAGATGCTCGCTCCTTGGCTGATCATGAAGCACTGGCTAACTTTATTATGCACCAAGTGCAACAGATTACAGATAATGAAAACTGCATTTTGCATGCCTCACTGGCAGGTGGTCGTAAAACCATGACCTTTTACTTAGGCTATGTAATGAGTTTATTTGGCCGACAGCAAGATACATTATCGCACGTATTGGTTAGCGAAGGTTATGAAGGAAAGCCTAACTTTTGGTATCCAACAAAAAATCCCGATTACCGTCAGATAAAAGATTATAGTGGGAATGTAATAGCTGGCTTAGATGCCAGCCAGGCGCAAGTAACCTTAGCGAATATTCCCTTTATTCGTCATCGCCATAACTTACCCAAACTGTTATTAAAAGAGAAAACAAAAATTACGTTTAATCAGTTGGTACAGCTAATAAACCTAGGTGAGAACCCTGAAGATATTGAACTCATCATCAACATCAAAAAACGTACCATAGTTGTAGCAGATAAAAATAAGCAGTTGAATTGCCAGCAGGAGTTTAAGCCAAATTTTATTGAGTTTGCGTTTTACTTAATGCTCGTAAATGGCACGCAAAAAGGTGACTCAACGTTATACAGACCTGCTAAGGAAAGGGCAGATCTTACCCTGTTAGAGTTATTTTTAGACACTGTTTTGTCTTTAACCAATATTGAGCCAGGCCAAAGCTATCAGGAATCTCTTGAAAGACTGAAAGACTGAAAGACTGGGCAGAATTACATGGTGGCGTTCAAGAGCGTACTTTAAACACATTCACTAATAATCAAGGCATCACTTCTGGATGGTTTGATGACCGCAAAACCAGGCTAGTAGATTCCTTTAACGAAAAATTGCCAGCAAATCTAGCCAAATATTTATCACCCAAAGCTATCTATAATGATGAAGGTGATAGGGTGCCTTTAAATGATAGCCCACAAAAAGGTGGTTTTGGTATTCCTTTGCCTGAGCCACAAACCCAGATCACAATTATCAAAGAGTAAAGCCTTAAGATAGCGGCATAACGCCGCTATCCTTGGCCGCTAGCATACATTTTTAGACACGCCTGTTAAATTTTATTTTAACGCAAACAGACAAGTTTGTTTCTAATCACCTAGTGCTTCTTTTCTATAAAATAATCCCAGTAGCAAGGCTTGGCAGTAAAGCAGCAATCTAGCCGGCGCTCTACCAGAGTGCTGCTTAGTGCCTAATCAGTAGCAACTACTCAGACAAGTTTGTTATTCATCCGTAAATAAAAAAATATTTAAACTAAGCATATCGAACAGTAACTATTAAAGTTTAATGTATAGGTGTTAGATGAAAACATTAGTGATTAGAAAAGCAAAAGTAATGCAAAAATACAGCCAAGCTGTATGGGAATTATTGCAAGCTAATTATGCTGATGTAACTGGTGGTTTGCACTACACATCTATTGAACAACTTATAAATACATCCGCTATGTGGAAAGTAGCCTTGCATAAAAAGCAAGTTGTAGCTGTAACAATATATAAAGCTAAAAAAGGCCTAAAGCTAGTTGCCTTAGCTGCATGTCAAAAACTTAAAAAGGTAGCTTGTATAGCACTGAGTAATATTATTCGCAGAGACTTAAAAAGTTGCTGGATGGAGTTGTCTGAACGTGCAGAACGATTTGTTATGCTGTATTGCGGTGGGCAAGACTTTATTATTAGTAATGAACTTGCTGCGCAAATTCTAGAAAAGCAAGTAGTTTGCCTTAATAACGGCTATCACTATCTGCGAGAAATTAATAATCAGCCTAAAAGCAAGCTGCTATTGGGAACAGTAATACTTTAAACGGCTTGCTTAATAACTAATTTTTTTATTGGAGGTGTATATGAACGACCAACAAAATAACCAATGCCATGCCATTATCCATTCAGCCGCTCTTACAGCAGGAGCCGGTAATGCAGTGCCAGTACCAGGGCTAGGTCTAGCCACAGACACTGTAGCCTTAACGCTAATGGCAACATCATTAGCCGCTGTTTTTGGTAAATCATTACCTGAATCTGCGGCTAAGGCCATGGCTGTCTCAGCGTTAAAACGAGCCATGCTGCAGCAACCAGTTAAAACCATGGGAAAAGAGTTATCTAAATTTATTCCGTGGTTAGGCATGGTGGTTGCTCCTGCTGTTTCAGTTGTCATTATCGAGGCGGCTGGTTGGGCACTGGCTAACGAGCTGAGTCGCGAAAGTTACCTTGGTTAGCCTTATCGAGGCTAACTAAGATTAATCATGTATATGGATAAGTGTATGTCAAACGTAAAACGTTGGTTTGTTTCGCGCCATCCTGGCGCATTAGAGTGGCTGGCAACACAGCAAGTGATTGTGGACGAAGTTGTGCCACATTTAAACGTAGCTGACGTAGCCAAAGGCGACTATGTTTATGGCACTTTGCCGATTAACTTAGTGGCTGAAATATGCGCAAAAGGCGCGTTTTATTTGCATCTTTCATTGCAAATTCCGGCGCAATGGCGCGGACAAGAGTTAACACTTGAACAACTAAAGGCTTGCCAAGCGCATTTTCAAGCATTTACAGCAAGCGCCCTTTAAGGAGTATTTATATGGAAAAAATCACCATTAATAACTATGCATCATTGATGAATGAGCTTATTCAGCAAAAAAGTAGCTTTATTATAAATAATGTTGATGTAGATGATATGCTAGAAGTTTGTGCTGATCTTGAAAATGCCATAGAAGCGCAGTGTTTAACCTGTCGTATTTATACTAAAGGGCGTCTCGTAGCTGGCTTGTTAAGCTTCCTTTCTTATCGTGTAGGGGTGGCCTCAATTATCGGTATAGCTATACATAATTGTCTTACTTATAACCCAGACTATGAAATAGCACGAGATATAGCTAATGGGCGTATTCTAGTCAATTATCAAAATAAATCTTAATCTGAAATTACTATTTTAAATAACCTATGTAGGTGCTATGTTAGTCAACTATTAATAGTCTAAGCTGGAAAGCTCAATGATTAAATTTAAAACACATTTTTGTTTAGTTTCAGCGCAAGCAGCGCCTAACTTGCTACCCTTGCTCGATGAGGCTGTTAAACCTGAAAGAGTTGTCTTTTTAGTCACTGAGCAAATGAAAAAACAAGCGGACTACCTTGAGCAAGTGATTAAGCCAACAGGCATTGTTATTCAACGAGTTGAGTTAACAGCTATTGATGATTTTGAAAAAATACAAGAACAGTTAATGGCTTTACTTGAACAGGAAGATGCAAAGCATATAGCACTTAATGTTACAGGTGGTACCAAATGGATGGCCATAGCAGCGCAAGAAGTGTTTCGTATGAATGGTTCTGCTGTCTTTTATGTTGACCTTAGCCAAGATAAACTACTGTTTCTCGATAGCACAATTCCAGCACATAAGCTATCGCAGCGCATCAGCCTAAAAAACTACATTGAATCCTACGGCTATGAATTTAGAAAGGAGAGCCAACCAGTAGGTTTGCCAAAGGCACGAAAAGAGCTTTGCCGTGAACTTATTTTAAATGTGGAAAGCTGGCAAAGCGCTATTGGCTTATTAAATAAGTTAGCAGCCAAAGCCGAAGAGCAAAATACACTGCAAGTAGACTATGCTAAAGAAACTAATCTAGCCCATGGTTTTGAGCAACTACTTTTTGAGTGCGAAAAAGCACAATTATTAACTGTTAAAGATAGGCAGCTTTGCTTTACTGATGCTCAGGCACGTAGTTTTGCTAATGGTGGATGGTTAGAGTATCACGTCAATAGCTTGCTTAATGAACTAAAAGCAGAAGGGGTAATTCAAGACAGCGCCCACTTAAACTTAGAAATCCATCGCCAAGGTGAAACCTCACATAATGAGCTTGATGTGTGTTTTATGGCTCGCAATAGGCTACATATTATTGAATGCAAAACCAAACGCATGTCAGGCAAAAATAGCCCACAAACAACAGAAACAATATATAAATTAGACTCTATTAGCGAGCTGGGAGGTCTTTCCAGTAAAGCTATGCTGGTCAGTTATAGGGCTATAGATAAAACAGCAGATAAACAACGGGCCAAAGATTTACGCATTAAAGTAATAGCTGCTAATCAGTTGCAAACCTTAAAGTCAGCACTTAAGCAATGGATAGAGTCCCCTTAACCATAGCCTTCTTAAGGCACAGCTTTTAGGTAACCTGTGCCTATATGCAAAAGGCTATTTCTTACGCTGCTTGAAAATGGAAGCCTCATGAGAAAATTTGTTTAGAAGTGATTTAACAAAATAGAGCTTAATCCTCTTGAAAGTGAGGCTCAGAAATATTTTTATCGACAATACGGCTAAAAAGTCGAGGCTTTAACCTCATAGGCGAGGGGAGCTTTGCTGAAAACAGCCTAAAAGATAACTGATAAAATCAAGTGATTAACAATTTTTAACTATCGATAACGCTTACTTTTAAAAGCGATGGGTATAGTATTTTAAATAGGCTTTATTGCATATGGTGGATAATTATCAAAATAAACATCCTCTGTGAAAGGGGATTGGCCATATAATATTATAGGATGTTTAATTAGATAACCTCTAATGTCATCTTCGTATAAATTGATGAGACTTTTTAGTTTTTGTTGAAGTCGGTCTAACTCTTTTTCTGTGCCAAGCCAAGCAAACACAGATTCTTGAATAGGTATCGAAATACTACTTAGCAGCTTATGGACTTTCCTTAAGCGTTGTTTATTTCTAATGTCATACTGAATCAAATACCATCTTTTGTTAGTGCTCATAGGGATTTCTTTCACTGTGTTGGTCAATATGTTTGCATAGCCAACGAGCAGACGCCATAAGTGAGCGTCTCCAAGGTTTGAGTTGCTCTGCTATTGCTTGGTAATACCTCTCACGGGCAGGTTTTATAAGTAAACAAGGCGAGCCCTTAGTAAAATCTTTTGCAGTGAAAGTTTCTTCAAGAAAAGAGGTCATAACCCATTGTTCACAATAGGGGCGTATTGGCTCTAGTAGGTCACAAGCAAGTGAGTGACGACCTGAAAGAATGGAATGATATACGCCTAACTGTGAGTCCAAACCATGTGCAGTGCATTGGCGAATGGCCTCTTGCATAGCTAGGGTATATGTAAGTGACAATAGAGCGTTTACAGGATCTAAGGCGGGGCGTCGCTTTCTAGACTGAAAATTTAAATCGCTCGGTAATAATGAACGCCAGAAGTCAAATATTAATCTTTGACATGCGCCTTCAACGCCCCTTAGTTGTTCCTTTGTAATACATCTTTGCAGATCGTCTTTCTTTTTATATAGATGGATAGATAAGTGATGATTCTGACTGAGCTTTAATGTGCGCAAATTACCTAAAATACGATGTGTGCAAATAGCTTTCGCAATAGGAAGCGACAGAGCATCATTTTGCTGAAAAGAATATTGCAGGCATCGCCGTTTTACTTGCTGTTGCTGTTTAGGATAAAGGGCAAAACTGCGTTCACTAGAGCGTTGATTAAGGTTAATAAAATCTATACCTCGTTCCCATAGCTGACCTAATAAAGCAGTGGTCAGCTGTACGCTATGTAAACAGATAATTTTTCGAATATAACTGAGAGGTATACTTCTTGGTGGTGTTTCTGGCGAGCGAATAATTAAGCATTGATTTTCATATTCAAGGTTAATATGGCGTCGATCAAACAATAATGTGTACATAGTCAGCTCCAATTGCCTAGCATAAAAATGCTAGGTTAAACCCATACGAGTAAGTCGTTATAAGATTTAAGCTCTAACCTGCCAAGGGACCAACTTGCACCTTTTTCAGAGCATTTTATAATTAATAATTTATCAGTGTTTTTTATATAGGTTAATATATGGTCTGTAATTGGGTTTATATCAAGGCAGAGGTTTAACTCGTATCCAGACTTCTGGAATATAGCACTGTAACGACGTAAAAGCCTGCAAACTTTTTGTCTAGATTTTGAATTTTCAATGTCATAACAAATAAGCCAGTTCATAGGTTTTAACTTCTATTAATCGTCAGTATTATAGAGTCGCTTGGGTTGTCCTGTATTCTATTTTTATACACGCAGCACATTTTTTAAGAATAAAAACTTATTTTGGTATTTTTTATATAAGCTTAAACTAGTTGTGTTTCTAAATCTAAATCTAAATCTCTATATTAGTACTTAATATAAAACATCTTATTTAAAGTTTTTTAAGCTGCTTAGCAGCTGTTACACAAAATATACAAAGCATGATGGCTATAAAGACCACGTCTAACTTTTAAATGATCAGCAAGCATTAAGGTTGTCATCGTCGGCACCTAAACCCAATAAAGTAGATGCAGCTAGTTTGCAGGCTTAAACAATAAAAAGGGAATACACAAGTTTGTCCATGCTTGAAATCACCTAGATGGCGAGTAAGGCTAACAAATACAAAGACTAAGCGCCTAGGCAGGTTTAATGCAATAACTGAGCCTGAGTTAACTTAAGCTGGAGTGCTCTTTGAGCATAGCTTTCTGGCTCTCGTGATGAAAGCCAGTAATTTGAGTCTTAAGCCCCTTAAAGGCGGGGCTTCTCTCTGAGTTAGGTACTGATGTTTACTACGGTTCTACTATGGAGTCTTAATCCCCTTAAAAGCGGGGCTTCTCTCTGAGAGTAGCCTAAAAAAAATAACCAATAAAATCAAGATATTAAAAAGGGTTTTTGTGGGTTAAAAAATGAGCAGAAAAGGTTGTCTGTTTTTTGATCAATTTTTAGCAATATAAAAAATAGATTTAAATACTATAAATAGTTATTTGGCGTATGTATAGC
>NZ_JAZDRH010000041.1:0-16321 GCF_047470865.1 Pseudomonas sp. F1_0610 | reverse complement strand
GTCTAGTAGCAAAGACAGCGAGTTTACTTTTAAAAAATCTATTTTTAAATAATATATTTTAATATTGGTAATTTCTAAATGTAATTTACGTGAAACAATTTAACTGTTAACTGTCCACACACTCAAGCAACGGATTGTTATATAAAACATTATACTAACAGCAACCTCTTATATGCTTTTAAAAAGTTTTGTCTATGCAGAGGATAGCAATATACATGATCTCATTGAAAAAGATCGTCAAAACAAGCCTATTTGATCTAACTACCCACCTTATAAAGCAACTGCCGAAATAGATAGAACTACAAGTAACGCCTATAGAACTGTCAAAGGTGGACGGTTAGCTCTCGCCAAAGCGGATGCTGATCAAAGCACTAATTATAAGTTTCAACATTTTTAGTAACCACTGTTGGGAGCATAATGCTCAAAATAATATGTCACTAACTACTAACAATGGTTATAAAAACTATCTTCTTGTTTTAAAACAACTACCTATGCGTGGGACGAAAGCCAGCAACACACTTGTTCTATCGAGTTTATTTTAAAAGATATTTATCAGCGAGGTAGACTTAAACAAGTTATTGATAAAAATGGTAACTACATTGATGGTTATGCTTCACGAAAAAATTCTTATTTTCCTAGCGGGCACACATGGAAAGGATTTTAAAAACATTTATATTATATCAAACCAAATAGCTAAGCATAGGCTAACCAATTAAAAACTGCACTTAGCATTTTAACTAAAATATTTTACTGAATCGTCATTATTGAATATTACGCAGACTCCAGCCCAAGAATAGGAATTATTTATTATTTAGCAGTAAATATAGGTAGCGCTATTTCCTAAGAAATAGCTTTACCTTATCTATTGTTTAGAAGAATAAGCGTTTGAGCTCATCACCTGGATTTTCTGCTCGCATAAAGGCTTCACCAACTAGGAAGCTGTAAACTTTGTTAGTTAGCATCAGTTCTACATCGCTCGGTTTTAAAATACCGCTTTCAGTAATAACTAAGCGGTCATCAGGAATTGCTGTAAGCAGTTCTAATGTGGTGTGAAGTGAGACTTCAAATGTATGCAAATTGCGATTATTAATGCCTACTAAAGGAGTGTCTAGGTGCTTAAGTACACGGTCAAGTTCTTGTCCATTGTGCACTTCTGCTAGTACATCCAGCCCTTGCTCTTTGGCACAGGCAGCAAGTTCTGCCATTTGGCTATTTTCTAGGCAAGCGGCGATAAGCAAAATGCAGTCGGCTCCAATGCTGCGCGCTTCTATTACTTGGTAAGGATCAATCATAAAGTCCTTACGAATAACCGGCAGTGAGCAGGCGCTACGCGCTTGTTTTAGGTATTCATCGGCACCTTGGAAAAAGTCAATATCTGTTAGTACGGATAAGCAGGTAGCTCCGCCTTGTTGATAACTCTGAGCGATTTCTGCGGGTATAAAGTGCTCACGCAAAACTCCTTTGCTCGGTGAGGCTTTTTTAATCTCACTGATAACTGCTGGGCGTTGCTGGGCGGCTTGCTCTTGTAAGGCATGGGCAAAGCCGCGCACGGGGCTTGCTTCATAGGCTAACTTTTCTACCTCAGATAAGTTAACTTGGCGACGACGCGCTGCAACTTCTTCGGCTTTGCGTTGCACAATTTTATCTAAAACAGTACTCATTGGGCTTTATCCTCGGTAAAAACGCGGGAAAATGCCGCCAATTCAACCAATTTTTCCATACCTAAGCCGGTATAAATAGTATCATGCGCACGGGCAACACCTTCTGCCAAAGTACTGGCAACATTGGCGGCATAAAGTGCTGCACCTGCATTCAGGGCAATCATTTCGGCTGCTTTATGTCCATGTGGCAGTTCACGCTTGCCTAAAGCATCTTTAATAATTGTCAATGAATCTTGTGCGTTGTCCACTTCTAAACCAATAAGTGATTGGCTTTGAATACCAAAGTCTTCGGGTTGAATGCGGTAATCAGTAATCTCGCCATTTTTTAGCTCTGTAACCCAAGTAGGGGCGCCTAAGCTGATTTCATCCATACCATCTTGCGCATGCACAATAAGTACATGTTCACTACCAAGTCGACGGAAAACCTCAGCCAATGGGCGACACAGTGCTTTGGTGAAAACGCCCATTACTTGGTTTTTAACGCGAGCTGGATTAGCCAGTGGTCCTAATATATTAAATAGTGTACGCAGCCCTACTTCACGGCGAGGGGCTGCTGCGTAACGCATTGCACCATGATGACTAGGCGCAAACATAAAGCCAACACCAACGTTTTCAATACAACGGGCCACTTGTTCGCTGCTAAGGTCTAAATTAATACCAGCGGCTTCAAGCAGATCAGCGCTACCACTTTTACCAGATACGGCTCTATTGCCGTGTTTAGCAACCTGAGCGCCAGCGGCGGCGGCAACAAAAGCAGCGGCTGAAGATACGTTAAATAGGTTCATGCCATCACCACCTGTACCACAGGTATCTACCAGATGATCACCCTGCACTTCTACAGGTTTTACTAATTCACGAATGGCTTCTACAGCGCCTACAATTTCATCAATGCTTTCACTTTTCATGCGCATGCCCATCATAAAGGCACCAATCTGCGCATCTGTGCATTGCCCCGTCATAATTTGGCTCATGACAGTTTTCATCTCACTGGTTGTTAGATCTAGATTACCCACTATGAGATTAAGTGCTTCTTTAATATTCATTTCGGACACCACCTGTTTGCTTTAAAAAGTTTGCCAATAGCTCATGGCCTTGCTCGGTTAAGATTGATTCAGGATGAAATTGCACGCCTTCAATACGCCATCGCTGATGACGTACGCCCATGATGGCGTCTAAGTTGCCCTGCTCATCTTCTGTCCAAGCGGTGACTTCTAAGCATTCAGGTAAGCTTGCTTCGTCAATCACTAATGAATGGTAACGGGTTACGGTTACGGGATTAGCTAAACCATGAAACACGCCTTGATTGTGATGTTTCACAGCACTGGTTTTACCATGCATAGCTTGTTTAGCGCGCACTACATTGCCACCAAACGCCTGCCCTATACTTTGATGACCTAAGCATACGCCCAAGATAGGTAATTTCCCTGCAAAGTGCGTAATGGCTGCCATAGAAATGCCCGCTTCATTGGGCGTACAAGGGCCTGGAGAAATTACCAAGTGGGTTGGCTGTAACTGCTCAATTTGCTCAAGGGTTACTTCATCATTGCGTAAAACCTTAACCTCTACGCCCAGTTCACCGAAATACTGCACGAGATTCCATGTAAACGAGTCGTAGTTATCAATCATGAGTAGCATTAAAGAAAGATCCTATCGGTTGAAAGGTTTTTGTCATTTATACGTGTTAACACTTTTATCTACTCGTCGCACTTGCGCTTAATACATGGGATAGCTGGCAAGTTGATAGCTATGAAATTAAGCTGTTTTAACAGCCCCCTTTCTAGCTCTTTTTACACAATAGTGAAAGTTTAACGCGTATCTTTTTTGTTATAAGGCTATGGCAAAAACAGCTATAACCTTGTATTACAACTTAATGCTTAACAAAAAAGGCATTTGCTCATATCGACAAGCAAATGCCTTTAGCCATTAAAGTAGTTCTTTACGCAATTGCATTGGGCTTTTGGCTGACAGCAAGCCTGGTGCAATATCAAACACTGTTTTAGCGCCAATATCGCCCAAGCGATTTAGGCGATAAACCGCACGGGCATAAGCAACCAATACGCTTGAAGTAAACTCAGGATTACTTTGCAACGCCAAGGAGTACTCGATTGTTTGCTTAGAACCAGCACCAGATACGCCGCTGCGAATCACAAATCCACCATGAGGCATTGCATTATGCTCTGCTTTTAATGTGGCTTCGTCGATAAAATGTACGCTGGTATCATAGTCAGCAAAGTAATCTGGCATATTTACAATGGTACTCCGCACTTCTTCTGCGCTAGCGCCTTCTTGCAATACGACATAGCATTCACGTGTGTGCTTTTCGCGAGTAGATAGCTGAGGCATTTCACCATTGCGCACACGCTGCATGGCTGACTCGGAAGGAATGGTGTACTGCACGCCTGCTTTTACGCCTGCAATACGGCGCACCGCATCAGAATGCCCTTGGCTTAAGCCTTTCCCCCAAAACGTATAGGTTTCACCTGCTGGCAACATAGCTTCGGCAAACACACGGTTAATTGAGAATAGACCTGGGTCCCAGCCTGTTGAAATCAGTGCAGTTTTACCATGCTCACGGGCTGGTTGATCGACGCTTTCATAGTATTCTGGGATGCGTGCATGGGTATCAAAACTATCCACAGTATTGAACAACTTAGCTAGTTGTGGGCCTTGTTCTGGCAAGTCACTTTTTGAGCCGCCACATAAAATCATGACATCAATAGCAGCAGTAAAGTCTTCAACCTTAGCCAATGAATAAACTGGGATATCAGTATTTGCCAAAATTACGCTTGAAGGCTCACGGCGGCTAAATACAGCAACCAATTCCATATCTGGGTTTTGCTGCACTGCTTGCTCGACACCGCGCCCCAAGTTGCCATAACCTAGGATGCCAATACGGATTTTTTGTGTCATTTTCTCACCTATTTCTGTGCTGCTACTGTGCAACATCTTTGATTGCTTGTTCTGCCAACGCAACAGCTTTAAACATTGCTTTGCGCTTATTTAATGTTTCTTCCCACTCAAGTTGAGGCTGAGAGTCAGCCACAATACCAGCGCCTGCTTGCACATGCAGCTGCTGATTTTTAATAACGGCAGTGCGAATAGCAATTGCGGTATCCATATTGCCATTCCATGCCAAGTAGCCAACCGCGCCGCCATAAACGCCACGTTTAACTGGCTCTAATTCATCAATAATTTCCATAGCACGTACTTTAGGTGCGCCTGATAAGGTACCCGCGGGCAATATCGCACGCAACGCATCCATTGCTGTTAGCTCAGGGCGCAGCCTGCCTGTAACATTAGATACAATGTGCATTACGTTAGAATAACGCTCAATTACCATCTTCTCTGTAACATCAACACTACCAATGCTCGCCACGCGCCCCACATCGTTACGGCCTAAGTCAATCAACATTAGGTGTTCAGCGAGTTCTTTCCTATCAGCCAATAACTCCTGCTCAAGTGCATTATCTTGCGCTTCGGTTTTACCTCTTGGTCGCGTTCCAGCAATAGGCCGAACTGTGACCAAACCATCTTCTAAACGCGCTAAGACTTCAGGTGAGCTACCTACAACATGAAAATCGCCAAAGTTAAAGAAGTACATATAGGGCGTTGGATTTAAGCAGCGTAAAGCGCGGTAAAGATCAATAGGCGCTGCTTTAAATTCAATCGACATACGCTGAGACGGCACTACCTGCATGCAGTCGCCCGCTAAAATATAGTCTTTTATGCGCTCAACTGCTTTTTTGTAATCTTCTTGGGTAAAGCTCGCTTTAAACGCTGGGTCATGCTCTAGTGTTTGCTCAAGATTTAAACCAAGGCGTGGCGTGATAGGCTGGCGTAGTTGTTTCTGTAGTTGGTCTAGTTTTTCTTGAGCTTGCTGATAAGCCAAAGGCTCATCTGGATCGGCAAGAACTATCATATACAGCTTGTCTGCGAGGTTATCAAACACAACAACTGCTTCTGACACCAGCAGTAAAATATCAGGATTGCCTATAGGGTCAGGCTTTTGCGTATTTTGCAGACGCTTTTCAACATAGCGTACACAGTCATAGGCAAAGTAGCCCACTAAACCGCCATTAAAGCGCGGTAAACCTGCAATATCTGGAACCTGATAACGCTGTTTAAATTCTTCAACAAAGGCAAGCGGATCTGTGGTTTCGACCTCTTCTATCACTTCACCTTGATAAAGCACCTCAACCAACTCACCGCGTGCCTGCAATGCAATACTGCAAGGCAAGCCTATAATGGAGTAACGCCCCCATTTTTCGCCACCTTGTACTGACTCTAACAAGTAGGAGTTTGGTGCATCAGCTAGTTTTAGATAAATAGACAGTGGTGTGTCAAAGTCAGCTAAGATTTCCCGTGACACAGGAATACGGTTATAGCCCTGTTCAGCTAAACGTAAAAATTCGGATTGCTTCATACTCACCTCGTGGTCGGTGGGAAAAGTTTTTTAATGTGAACACAAACAACGTCGGCTGTAGCTAGCCGATGGAAAAATGTTAGGCGCGCCAGCGCCAACGACCGTTAGCCGCTGGAAGAGCATTTATCCAAAGTTTGCGATCAACAACCACGAGATAACTCCTAGGCAGGATGCAGAAATAAGTAATTCAGCATAAGCTGACGAAAGACTTACACTAGCGCATGTTTTTTGGCAGTGCAAGTACCTTGCAGAAAGTTTAGCCTTTTTTGATAGGTTAAAAATTTTTAACTTCTTCAGCTTCTACATAATTAAGCCAAAACCTAAGTATATAATTGCAGGTAACCAAAGCTACCCAAAGTAGTAGAGTCAATTTAAATAGTAATAACCACTCAAGCTGTAAACTGGCTAAAACAAAGGTATATAACAACGCATAAGCAAACAGGCTAGAGGAATACGCCGCTTGTTTTTTGGGTTTAGAGAAAATGCGTTCGAGGTAAGCTCCAAGATCACATAGATGAATAATCAAGGGGAAAAGTAATAGAACGCCTGAGCACCAAAGATGGTAGTTTGGCAGTTGTGATATATGAGTTAACAGTGCAGTAAACATATAACGCTTCCTTGCGTTTATTTTATCTACATCATTTTAACAAAATTTAAATATATTCTCTCAAAAAATTAATTGTTCTAAGGAATCTATCACTAATTGTGGGGTTTCTAGGCTAATTGGCTGCCCATGATTATAGCCATAGGTTAAGCCTGCACATTGAACGCCTGCCGCCTTTGCCGCGCGAATATCATTACAAGAATCGCCGACAAAAAACGAAGCGTCGGCACTCACTTTAGCTTGCGCCATCACCCATAGTAATTGCGCTGGATCTGGCTTTCGCTGAGGCAGACTATCGCCACCGACTACCCAGCTAAAAAAGCTATCTAGTTGATGCTGTTTGAGTAAGCTTGGTAAAAACTGCTTAGGTTTATTCGTGATCAGGGCTAGTTTTACATTGTTTTGCTTTAACCATGTTAGACACTCATACACCTTAGGATAAACACAGGTTAAGTTATTTTGGCTGGCATAAAACTGAGTAAATAACTGCTGCGCTTGTTCATATAGGTGCTGGTCTAAGGGCAGCTGTTCATCACCATTAGCAAGCGCGCGCTTAACCAAGGTGGGTAGACCATTGCCTACCCATAACTTAACCTTATCTACACCGGCTGGTTTACGGCCTAATGTGGATAACATTTTATCCACAGCGGCGGCCAAATCAGGAACGGAGTCTAACAAAGTACCGTCAAGGTCAAACATGACTAGCTGTGGTAACTGCCCTGCAAATAACGACCTCAATATACTCATATTAGACCTTTGCTAACTCAGCACGCATTTGCTCAATGGTTGCTTTGTAATCAGGTGTATTAAAAATAGCGGATCCTGCTACAAAGGTGTCTGCGCCAGCGCTAGCAATTTGTGCAATATTGCTTAAATTTACGCCTCCATCAACCTCTAAACGAATATCACTACGTCCAGCGGCATCTAATAGTGCGCGCACTTCTTTAATCTTTTCAATCGTACTTGGAATAAACTTCTGCCCACCAAAACCAGGGTTTACGCTCATGAGCAAAACCATGTCAATTTTATCAAGCACGTATTTTAAACAATCAATAGGAGCAGCAGGATTAAATACTAGACCGGCTTTGCAGCCACCATCCTTAATTAACTGTAAAGAGCGGTCTACATGGGTAGATGCATCAGGATGGAAGGTAATATAACTCGCTCCAGCGTCAATAAAGTCGCCAATCACACGATCAACTGGGGAAACCATTAAATGCACATCAATAGGCGCTGTAACACCATAGTTACGCAATGCCTTGCATACCATAGGGCCAATAGTTAAGTTAGGTACGTAATGATTATCCATGACATCAAAGTGGACAATATCGGCGCCAGCGGCTAAAACCGCATCAACATCTTCCCCTAAACGAGCAAAATCAGCCGATAAAATAGATGGCGCTATGGCATATGCTTGCATGAAAACCCCAAAACACGGTGAGAATAGTTATAAGCTAAGTTTACCTTGCTGGTTATTCCCTGCAAGGTAAGAAATTTAAAACGCTGCGTCTATTGCAGTGACAGATTCTGCTTCAAGGCGATAAGAGGAATCAGCCAGGTCGTTGGCTTGTTGGTCGACATATAACCTACCTTCCACCCAAATAGGCTCATAAATATCAGCAAACTGATAGCCCTTAGCAAAGCGCACGAGAATAATTTGATTCGGTGGTGGCGGTGGAACATGGATACAAGCACCTGGGTAAGGCACAAGAAAGAACTCTTGGTAATGACCATTTTCATCACTTTCTAAAGGTACGGGATAGCCCGCAATCAGCACTGGCTGATTGTTTAACGCAGCCACTGTACGTGTAGAACGCATGATTTCAGGTAGGTCAGGATCCGTGTTCTTTAAGCCTTGGGAGTAAAATGTGCTATCACCTTCTGGTGTGTCATGTCCTATTTCCGGCATATCGAGCAATGCTTGTAGATCTTCTGGAGGTAAGAGCTCCAACCAATCTAGGCCAGGCTGTGCCTGTACTAACATTGCAAATAAGGACAGTATAAAAGCGCAAGTTAATTGTTTACTTTTTTGCCGTAATTGAGCCATAAATAATTAATACCACAACAGCGCCCACAACTGAGCCAATAAAACCTGCACCTTGTCCTGCTTGATAAATACCTAGAGCTTGTCCGCCATAGGTTGCAGCCACGGAACCAACAATACCTAAAATGATGGTCATTACCCATCCCATTGGATCTTTACCAGGCTTGATGAAGCGCGCCACAATACCGACTAAAAAACCAATGACAATAGTTGAAAGAATACCCATAGCATTTCCCTTATTCGTTTTATTGCTACCTATAACCTCTAGATAGCAATAAAAACGCTAGTGGATTCACAGGTAGTTTTCAAGTGTTTTAATTTTTTCATCTAACTTTTCTTTATCTGTGCAGCGCAAGGTAATGTGGCCAACTTTGCGCCCAGCTTTAAAGGCCTTTCCGTAGTGATGCAAGTGCGCATCTAATTCTTGTAATACCAAAACACTATCAGGCACTCTACCAATGCAGTTCAGCATGGCGCTTTCTGTTCCAGCTACTTTAGTGGTATCGCCTAAAGGCAAGCCAGCTACGGCGCGCAAATGGTTTTCAAACTGGCTACATTGTGCGCCTTCAATCGTCCAATGGCCTGAGTTATGCACACGCGGGGCTATCTCGTTAGCTTTTAAACCACCTTCTACTTCAAAAAACTCAAACGCTAGAACACCAACATAGTCCAAGGCTTTTAGCACTCGCGCCGCGTAGTCTTCAGCGAGCGCTTGGCTTGGGTGATCTGTACTAGCCACTGACAAATGCAAAATACCATTGTTATGTGTGTTATGTACCAGCGGATAACAACGAACATCACCCTCTCGCGTGCGTACCGCAATGAGGGATACTTCACCCGTAAAATTCACAAAGCCTTCTAAAATACAAGGCACATTACCCAGCTCAGCAAAAGCATTGCTAGCATCAATAACGTTACGTAGCACTTTCTGACCTTTGCCGTCATAACCTAAAGTGCGCGTTTTAAGCACCGCTGGCAAACCAATCTCAGCAACGGCTTGATCTAAATCTGCTTGTGATAACACATTAGCAAAGGCTGTAGTTGGAATCCCTTGTTCAAGAAACATGGATTTTTCAAACCAACGATCGCGCGCGATACGTAACGCTTGAGCGCTAGGGTAAACAGGTACAAATTGAGATAAAAAAGCAACGGTTTCAGCTGGCACACTTTCAAACTCAAAGGTCACTAGGTCCACTTGTTTAGCCAATTGCTCCAGCGCCACTTTATCATCATAGTTAGCCACAATATGCTTGCCTAAATGGGCAGCACAGGCATCTTGTGCTGGATCAAGAAAGGCAAACTCCATATTCAATGGCGTGCCCGCCAATGCCAACATGCGTCCTAGTTGACCAGCACCTATTACCCCAACTTTCATGGATTAAGCCTCGCGCGGATCGCTGTTATCTAAAACAGTTTGTGTTTGTTGCTCACGGAACGTTTTTAACGCTTCATGATATTTTGGAAATTCGTTACCTAAAATACTCGCTGCCAAAATAGCCGCATTAACCGCACCTGCTTTACCAATAGCTAAAGTAGCAACGGGTACACCAGCAGGCATTTGAACGATAGATAATAAAGAGTCAACACCGGATAACATAGACGACTGAACAGGCACACCTAACACAGGTAAATGCGTTTTAGCCGCGCACATACCAGGCAAATGAGCAGCGCCACCTGCGCCAGCAATAATAACTTTCAAACCGCGATCAGCCGCTTGCTCAGCATAGCTAAAAAGTAAATCAGGGGTACGGTGCGCAGAAACGACTTTTACTTCATGGGGAATGCCTAGTTTCTCTAGCATTTCAACAGTATGGCTTAGTGTACTCCAGTCAGATTTGGAGCCCATGATAACGCCTACAAGTGCACTCATCGTTCGACCTCTCGGTGGAAAGTAGCTAATACAAACTACAAAAGCAGCAAACCACGCAAAGAAGCGTGGTTTGGCAGAAAAAACGAATCAATTCGCTGTAAGCAGCTCATTATAACCCATATTTAAGCTGATAGTTAGCGTGTTTCAACGGTTACACCTAAAGTCATTGGTAACGTAACAGGAAGCAATAAGGTATCAAGCAAAAAACTACCTACCCAATCTAGCTTAGGGTTCTTAGGACCTTCAGTGCCATATTCTAATTCAGTACAGCACTCATCATTGATGGCTGAATGATTAATGCGTGTGCCAATGTAAATCATCGACATTTCATCGGGGGCATTAACCCAGCCATCGACAGTGGCACAGCCTGCACTGAGCGTACAGAGTGTTAAGATAGCAATAGTTTTACTCTTCCCAACTGACCTCATGTTGCTCCCCCCAGCGTGGTAGCATGTCTTGCGGTATATCCAACAGGTTTAAGATACGTGCAACAACAAAATCCACCATATCTTCAACCGATTGAGGTTGATGATAAAAGCCTGGCGAGGCTGGCAAAATAACAGCGCCCATATTGGACAATTTCAGCATATTTTCTAAATGAATACTGGAATACGGCGCCTCACGAGGTACTAAAATAAGCTGACGGCGCTCTTTTAGGGCTACATCGGCAGCACGTTCAATCAAATTATTACAAGCACCTGTAGCTATTGAGGATAGCGTCCCTGTTGAACATGGCACTACTACCATTGCACTAGGTGCTCCAGAGCCTGAAGCTACGGGCGCCATCCAGTCTTCTTTACCATAAACACGGATTTGCCCATCTGCCGCGCCTGTGTATTCAGTTAAAAACTGCTGCATAGATTGAGGTTTAGCAGGCAGGATAACATCCGTTTCAGTGCTCATCACAAGCTGTGCTGCTTTTGAAATCAGAAAGTGCACTTCGCGTTCTTCTTGCACCAAGCAATCTAACAAACGTAATCCGTATTGTGCGCCAGACGCACCCGTCATTGCTAAGGTAATACGTTGTGGACCGCTCATTTTTCCTCCAATGCCTTGGCTAACTTGCCATGCAAACCACCAAAACCACCATTACTCATAATAACGATATGACACTTATCTTTAACCTGCAGCTTTACCTGCTCAATAATCTTATCGAGTGAATTTAGCACTTGTGTTGGATTCGTCGCATGGCTGACGGTTGAGGCTAAATCCCAACCCAAGTTGTCTGGCGCATACCAAATAACCTGATCAGCTAAAGCCGCTGACTCCGCTAACCCTTCACGATGAGCGCCCAGTTTCATTGAGTTGGAGCGAGGCTCAATAATGGCAATAATCTGCTCATCACCTACATGCTTGCGTAAGCCGTCTAATGTAAGGTGAATTGCCGTTGGATGATGGGCAAAATCATCATATAGCGTAATGCCTTTAATCTGCGCTACTTTTTCCATACGACGTTTTACATTTTTAAAACGGCCAAGGCTTTCAGCCGCCTGCTCAGCTAAAACCCCAACATGCTGGGCTGCTGCAATAGCAGCTAGTGCATTATTTACATTATGCTGCCCCGTTAACGCCCAATGTACTGTGCCGCGTTTTTCTTGCCCAAACCACACCTCAAAATGAGAGCCATCATCCGCTAAAAGTTTGGCATGCCACATATTTGGATTATGGGTAGTTTGCACAGGCGTCCAACAACCCATTGCCAATACTCGCTCAATAGCAGTTTCTGCCTGTGGATAAATAATTAAACCGTTATTTGCAATAGTACGTACCAAATGGTGAAACTGGCGTTCAATGGCGGCTAAATCAGGAAAAATATCCGCATGGTCAAATTCTAAGTTATTTAAAATAGTAGTGCGTGCATGGTAATGCACGAATTTTGAACGCTTATCAAAAAAAGCGCTGTCATATTCATCGGCTTCTACTACGAAGAAATCGCTACTACCTAAGCGCGCAGAAATACCAAAGTTTTGTGGCACGCCACCAATTAAAAAGCCTGGCTGCATACCTGCATCTTCTAACAGCCACGCTAACATACTAGAAGTCGTTGTTTTACCATGCGTGCCGGCCACAGCTAGCACCCATCGACCTTGCAATACATGATCAGCCAACCACTGAGGACCTGATGTATAAGCTAATCCAGCATCTAGTACATATTCTACAGCAGGATTCCCGCGGGACATGGCATTGCCAATAACAACTAAGTCAGGCGCAGGTTTTAAATGCTCAGGTGCATAGCCTTGCATTAATTCAATACCTTGCTCTTCTAACTGGGTGCTCATTGGTGGATAAACATTGGCATCAGAGCCTGTTACCTTGTGCCCCAATTGCTTAGCTAGAATGGCTAGAGAACCCATGAATGTACCGCAAATACCTAAAATGTGGATATGCATAACCACCTCAAAAATTGCTTTGGTAAAGCTTAGCACAGCGTGCTATAGCAAAGCTTAATGGATCAAATAAGCTAGAACAAATTCCCTAATTCTACTCCCTAACGTTGCATAAACAGCTAGCTTTGTGCAGGATTAATAGGCATTTTTTAGAAAGGGCTCTTTTATGCAGATCATTCAAGCGACATGCGATCATCTAGATTTACTGGTTCCTATGTTTGTTCGCTATCGTGAGCTCTATGGTGCACGCCCCATGGTTGAGCTTTCAAGAGCCTTTTTAGAGCAACGTATTCGTAGCCAAGAAGCGGTTGTCTACTTAGCCTTTACTAAAGACAGCAATGAGCTGATTGGGTTTAGCTTGCTATACACCAGCTACTCATCATTATCTCTACGGCCAGTGTGGATTTTGAATGATATTTTTGTCATTGAATCAGCCCGACGCAAACAAGTAGCACGTAGTTTAGTGATTCGCTCACGGGATGATGCTACCGCTGCTAATGCTGTGCGCCTGCGCGTTGCAACCAATACCCACAACAATGCGATTCGTAAAATGTATGAATCTTTAGGTTTTTACGAAAACCCTCAATTAACTAATTACATTTTGCCGTTAGATTAATTCATGACTGTGCTTTTACCGTGCCAAACACTGCTCATTGTTGCAGCTATTAATATATCGTTACATGACGAAAAGGATGCTGTTTTAAATAAGTTAACGTGGAAAAAGCAACCCATTATTGTAGAAAAAAACTGTAAACATATAGCTTTACTAACACAAAAAGGTGGCGCGCTACCTGCGCAAGGTATGTTTTATTACTCTATATCTAATGGTGGGTATAGCTCTAACAATCTAAAATCTATAAAACAACCAATAGGCAAATATTATGCTTAGTAATTACAAAATAAAATTCAAAAAATTATTTAGTTTTCCTCACATAAACTCATTAATTTTATATAATAATTTTTAACAAAAGCTGTAGAGGCCGAATAATAGGACCATCTATAAAAATAAGAATCAATCCTAAGAAATTCATCCGTTTTTTCATATCGAAATATAGTTTTTTGAAACTCTGGAAAATCATCTCGATTGATAAAATAACAACAATCATTTAATAAAACCACGTCACCTGCAGGAGCAGTGTTACAAATTTAAGACCTAAATATAAAACGCCTCAGTGCTTACAACAGCAGCTGAGGCGTTAGTTAGATCAATGCTGACAGTGCTAATTATTAGCTACGAGTAAAGTACCTAAATAACTGCTATCTGATGATGAGTTTATATCAGTGGCAGTTGCGCTCACTCCAAAAGAAGCCATGGCACTAGTCATCTGCTGAACTTGGCTATCAGCATAGCTTACCACAGGTGAACTTTGTATTTGAGGCATCTCTCCATCAGTAATACTAAGGCTTCCACTCCACCCAAAATCAACACCATTCTCTGTTATAACAACAGGAATATCGATCTTGAATAGATCAGCATGAGTAACAACTTTATCTGCAAAGTGAATCTCATTGATCCAATATTGATTACCTTTAAAGAAATTCAAGACTCGAATGCTGTCGTTATTACCATACTCAATGATTAGATCGTAGTTCTCACCACGGTAACTCACTTCATCACTATTAACATCAGTAAATTTAATGACGTCAATATCATTCTCATGAGAATTAACATCGTCATAATTATTAATTATGTCCTTACCATCACCTATACTGAATTGATAGGTGTTATTGCTGGTAATATAAGGATTATACCAACCTTGGAAAATACTGCGACCGCCTTCCAAATAGTCATCACCCCTGCCACCAATAATAAGGTTGGTCGCACCATTAATTCCAGAAAGGCTATTATTACCTGATCGGTCATAAACAACATTAAACCCTGAAATATACAATGCTTTCATTCACTCAGCGTTATTTACAAAACCTTCTGTTTTATCTATCCAGCTGCTTATTAACTCAACAGATAGTTTCCATTCAAATTTATGCCTCTACACCTACAGTGTTATGCCAGACATGTTTTACCATTTCATGCATCATTCTGTTGTAAGCAGTAGTATCTGTTGGATCAATAACCCCTGCTGCATTATCAGCATAACTATCACCAAGTGAAGCAAGATACCTCCAACCACCAGCAACATCTTTCTTATCTAGATAACGATTCAGTTCATTTATTTGATTTGAATTTAATTTTTTGACGTAACAGGGCTAACTTCAACAGTCATGATCTTACTCCTCTACTATTGAATCAATAAATTGTTTAAATTCTTCCTGCACTGAGATATAGTTACCTATATCTACATCTGTAAAACTCCTTTCTGATACCTCTATAAAATTCTTTTCCGAGAAAAACATTCTAATAAACCATCCTTTATAATAAATAATTAAAAGTCCTTTAGTAATTCCTTCTACAGAGCCATCACGCAATGAAACAAGAGATGTTACATCTTTATCAAAAATAATTATATTATTCCTCCGCTTATTAGGCGCTCCTACTCTTTGATCTACAAAATAATAGTCACCATACTTTTTAATATAGTAATTATTCTTTGAAAACTCACTTAATTTCTCAACATGATCAGTTATGCCACCTTTAGAGCCATACTCCAATATAGCCTCATATGGAATAACCCTATTTAAAAATAAATTTTTATTATCTTTATTATATATTAATAATTTTCCATCCTTCATTTCAACATGCATTACGAAGTACTTTCCACCTTTTGAAAATAGTTTCTGTATACCTCCCCAGTCTTGGCCTTTTTTACTGTAGGTATACAAATATCCATAAGGTATGGATACTTTTTGCCCATTAATCGATCCTTTAATATAATGCTCATACCCAGTAATTGGTTCTTCCATTGCTATACCATCATCAGATTTATACAAAAAAGTAAGGACTAAAGCAGTAGATACCACCATTAGTATAAGAAATGAATTTTTACTCATCACTCACCAGTATAATATTAAAAAGTATCATTTAAACCACTTTATAGTAAGCTGTACATTAGCTGAACATTCGCTAAAATCAAATTGCACGCTTATACTAAAAAAGACTTAACTCAAACTATTTATAACTATGAACCCCAGCACTTCTCCCCATGCTTTATCTATCATTGCTCACTACCATGGCGTTCCTGTTAATGCTGTCGTTATTACCATATTCAATGATTAGATCGTAGTTCTCACCACGGTAACTTACTTCATCACTGTTAACATCAGTAAATTTAATGACGTCAATATCATTCTCATGAGAATTAACATCGTCATAATTATTAATTATGTCCTTACCATCACCTATACTGAATTGATAGGTGTTATTGCTGGTAATATAA
>NZ_JAZDRH010000040.1:0-16525 GCF_047470865.1 Pseudomonas sp. F1_0610 | reverse complement strand
ACTTCATCTGCCGCTATCGTTATTGAAGAAGCTTTCAAAAATAGCAAGGAATGTAAAGCTAAAATGCGCAAGGCTACCAAGCCTATAGCGACCTAAGCTACGGCGTCCTTGCTAAAGCAGAAACGGGTATTGGCTACAAAACCAGCCAAAGCAAGCAAGAAAGCAGCTATTGCAGCACAGATGGAATATGTCCTTGTTGGAAAGTTAGAAAGAGTGGCCCATGCCCATGGTATAAGTGCTGACTTTGTAATTACATCAGGTATGAATAAAGGAAAGACGGTAGATATGTTTTATTCACCTAAAGATGCACATCAAGCAGGTATGCTTAATCAGAATTTTGAGAGGAACTGGCCGAAAAATATTATAGGTATACAAGACCACTTAAAGAAAGCTGATTTTGTTCCTATGGATATTAGTTTTTTTGATAAGAAATATCAAAATATTATTATTAATCATATTAATTCATTACCAAAAAGCCAGCAAAGTAGAATCATTATTTTTCAATAGGAGAGTTTATAATGAGCGCGTGTTTTCATTTCGGCACCTGTCTAGATGCTGTGTGCAGTATGAATTTTGCAAGAATGCAGTACGTATTGCCTATATTTAAAAAAGCATTATCAACAGAGCCTGAGATTGTTCGAGTTGCTTTTTATTTTTATGATGGTGAGCAAGGACATGAGGGACCAATAACCTTTGATGAGTTAACAGAGAAACAGTATATGATAGCCTATAATTTAATATTAGATGAATTTGAAAGTAAATTATCAGACTCTGTTCCTGCTGAGCTCTATCAGTGGGTGAGTGATACGTGGTTTGAAACTATTAAGCCAGCAATGCAAGCTTCAAAGTTATACGATAATGATTTATCTATACATAAGTAAATCTTTAAATAGCTAAAAAATAATTTAAAAGCAAAACGTACTAAATTTAATAGGTATCAATAATGCCAAAGAGGGCTAAGCACTCGTTGGTATTATCAATATTCTCCTTCTACCATCAGTCGCGAGGTACACAGCTTATTCAGCGTAGAAGCCAATGCAAGCACGCAGGCTGAGCTGTCGGCCTAAACCTAAGCTAGCACATGATGCTGAGTTTTTTGAAGTGGTCATTGTCATGTTGCGAGATGGCTATTCTCCTCAACAAGTAGCAGGTAGTTTGCCCATTATGTTTGAGCAATAATAGAGCAGCATCAATTCATTAAACCAGTTGCACTCAGGTCGTGTGTCCGCCCCAGCATTAGTACTTATTATATTGATAGGTAAAGCAAAAAAATAACGTAATGCTAGGTTAAGCAGACACAATAGGCTAGAGTTTAGTTTTTCTGGTCTTATGCCTACAATACAAGACTTATTTTTTGATTGAGTTGCTCATGTCCGTACCCTTTATTCATCTTCGATTACACAGTGAATTCTCCCTAGTTGATGGTTTGGTGCGCATTAAACCACTGATTAAAGCTGTGGCTGCTATGAATATGCCTGCTGTAGCTGTAACTGATCAAAGCAATATGTGTTCTTTGGTCAAGTTTTACAAAGCAGCCAACAGCGCTGGTATTAAACCTATTTGTGGTTGCGATATTTGGCTGGGAAATACCCAAGATACGGATGCACCTTTAACACGTATGACCTTGTTAGCGATGACACCAGAAGGTTATCGCAACCTAACGGAAATTATTTCACGCGGTTTTACCGAGGGCCAGAGTCAAGGCTTAGTAATCATTGACCGTGAATGGGTTAAAGCTCAAGCGCAGGATATTATTGCTTTATGCGGTGCGCGTGAAGGTGAAATAGGGCGAGCGCTGCTCGCAGGTGATGAAGAAAAAGCCGTGCGCTTAGCCGATGAGTGGCTCAGTGTTTTTGGTGACCGCTTTTACCTAGAATTACAACGTACTCAGCGCCCACAAGAGGAAGAGCATGTCCATGCTGCAGTCAAGCTGGCTGCCTTAAAAAATCTTCCTGTTGTTGCAACCAATGATGTACGGTTTTTAAAACAAGATGATTTTGAAGCCCATGAGACCCGCGTTTGTATCAGTGAAGGGCGCATTCTAGATGACCCACGTCGTCCACGCTTATACAGCGATCAGCAGTATCTAAAAAGCGCAGAAGAAATGGCAGAGCTATTTGCTGATATTCCTGAGGCTCTTGAGAACACAGTTGAAATTGCTAAGCGCTGTAATATTGATGTATTGCTAGGCAAGCACTTTTTACCCGACTTTCCTGTGCCTGAAGGCATGACGATTGATGACTATTTGCGTCATGTATCCTTTGAAGGCTTAGAGGAACGCCTAGCTATAGATTTACCCAAAGACACGCCTAATTATGATCAAGAATACCAAATCTTTGTTGATCGCTTGAATTTTGAGCTAGATATCATTATTCAAATGGGGTTTCCTGGTTACTTTCTTATCGTTATGGACTTTATTAAATGGGCAAAAAATAACGATGTGCCTGTAGGTCCAGGGCGAGGGTCAGGCGCAGGCAGCCTGGTTGCTTATTGCTTACATATTACCGATTTAAACCCATTGACCTATGACTTACTGTTTGAGCGCTTCTTGAATCCAGAACGGGTTTCTATGCCTGACTTTGACGTTGACTTTTGCATGGATGGACGCGACAGCGTGATTGATTATGTGGCGCAAAAGTACGGACGTAACGCCGTTAGCCAGATTATTACCTTCGGCACTATGGCGGCTAAAGCGGTGGTGCGGGATGTGGCACGGGTACAAGGAAAATCCTATGGTTTGGCCGATCGTTTATCAAAAATGATCCCTTTTGAAGTAGGCATGACCTTAGAAAAAGCCTATGAAATGGAAGAGCCATTACGCGATTTTCTGAAAAACGATGAAGAAGCCGCTGAAATCTGGGAAATGGCGTTAAAGCTTGAAGGTGTAGCGCGTGGGACAGGTAAACATGCTGGCGGTGTGGTTATCGCTCCGACTAAATTAACCGATTTTTCGCCTATTTCCTGCGAGGAAGATGGTTCAGGTTTAGTCACACAATTTGATAAGGATGACGTAGAGCAAGCAGGCTTGGTCAAGTTTGACTTTTTAGGCTTGCGAACCCTAACCATTATCAAGTGGGCGATGGAATTTATTAACCGTGATCGCGCTAAATTAGGTTTGCCGCCAGAAAACATTGCCTTAATTCCTCTGGACGATAAACCAACCTATCAATTGTTGCAAAAAGCAGAAACCACAGCGGTATTCCAATTGGAATCCCGTGGTATGAAAGAGCTCATTAAAAAGCTCAAACCAGACTGTTTGGAAGATCTTATTGCTTTGGTGGCTTTGTTCCGCCCTGGGCCTTTGCAATCAGGCATGGTGGATGACTTCATTAACCGAAAACATGGACGTGCAGAACTCGCCTATCCACATCCAGATTATCAATATGAAGGTTTAAAACCTGTTCTTGCGCCCACTTACGGCATTATTTTGTATCAAGAACAGGTGATGCAGATTGCACAGGTTATGGCAGGTTATACCCTTGGAGGTGCTGATATGTTGCGCCGTGCCATGGGTAAGAAAAAACCTGAGGAAATGGCTAAGCAACGTGGCGGTTTTATTGAGGGTTGTGCGGCTAATGGGATTGATGGAGATTTAGCAGGCAACATCTTTGATCTGGTAGAAAAGTTCGCCGGTTATGGTTTTAACAAATCGCACTCCGCTGCCTATGGCTTTGTGTCTTATCAAACCGCATGGTTAAAAACACACTACCCATCGCAGTTTATGGCAGCAGTACTATCAGCGGATATGCATAATACCGATAAGGTGGTTACGCTGATTGAAGAATGCCGCCATATGAAACTCACCATAGTGCCACCTGATGTGAATGTTTCAGATTATAAATTTACGGTGGATGAGTCTGAGCGTATTGTCTATGGCTTGGGGGCTATTAAAGGTGTGGGTGAGGGCCCTGTAGAAGCTATTGTGCAAGGGCGTGGCGAGCAAAACTTTAAAGATATTTTTGACTTCTGTGCCCGAATTGATCTTAAACGAATTAATAAAAGGACTATGGATGCGCTGATTCGTTGTGGTGCATTGGACCGTTTAGGTCCACTCTATAATGATGATTTCAAAGCCTATCAAGCGCATATCAACCAAAACCGTGCCATTTTACTGGCCTCTTTAGAAGAAGCCGTACAAGCAGCCGAGCAAAGCGCACGAGATGAAGCTAGTGGCCATCAAGATTTATTTGGCGGGTTATTTGCTGAGCCAGAAACAGATGTGTACGCACACTATAAGAAAGTGCGTGAACTGAGCTTAAAAGAGCGCTTGCAAGGTGAAAAGGAAACCTTAGGGTTGTACCTGACAGGTCATCCCATTGACGAATACGAAAAAGAAGTCAGACGTTTTGCCCGTCAGCGTATTTGCGATTTGCGCCCATCACGTGATAGCCAAACTATTGCGGGCTTAATCGTCAATATGCGGGTTATGAAAAATAAAAAAGGTGACAAAATGGGGTTTGTCACCTTAGATGATCGCTCAGGACGTATAGAAGTATCATTGTTTGCTGATGCTTTTGCTCAGGCGCAGGCTTTATTGCAAACAGATGTGCTCATTGTGGTTGAGGGCGAGGCGAGCCATGATGACTTTTCAGGTGGTTTACGTTTTCGTACTAAGCAGGTGTATAGCTTAGAGGAAGCGCGTACCAAACTGGCAGATAGCCTGAGAATTCAAGCGCAGCATGCTAAAGTTACCCCTGAATTATTGGCACGTGTTGCAGATTTACTGACCCAGCATAAAGGCCGTTGTCCTGTAACATTGGAGTATTCAAGTGCTGGCGCCAGTGCTGTTTTACAGTTTAATGATGACTGGTTGGTAGAACCAACTGATAAATTGATTTCAAGCTTACGTGACCTTATTGGGCGTGATAACGTCTTTTTGAATTATCGATAATAGGCGGCGAGTTTTATAACACGCGTAAATGTAAGTAAACTGCCGTTTCGACTTCCGGTCGCAGACGTAGAGTGGATGACTAATGAACCCGAATTTTCTGGACTTTGAACAACCAATTGCTGACCTGCAAGCAAAAATCGAAGAACTACGCTTGGTGGGCAATGACAACGAACATTTAAACATCAGTGAAGAAATCACGCGTTTAGAAGAAAAAAGTAAGTCTTTAACTAAGAGCATCTTCTCTGATCTTTCTACTTGGCAAAAAGCACGGTTAGCGCGCCATCCGCTACGTCCTTATACGCTAGATTATATTGATCTTATTTTTACTGAGTTCGAAGAATTACACGGTGATCGTCATTTTGCCGATGATGCCGCTATCGTAGGTGGCATTGCCCGTCTTGATGGCCAGCCAGTGATGGTTATTGGCCAGCAAAAAGGCCGTGAAGTGCGTGAAAAGGTGCGTCGTAATTTCGGTATGCCGCGCCCTGAGGGTTATCGTAAAGCCTGCCGCCTAATGGAAATGGCGGAGCGCTTTAATATGCCAATTATTACGTTTATTGACACCCCTGGTGCCTATCCAGGCATTGATGCAGAGGAACGTGGTCAAAGCGAAGCCATTGCATGGAACTTACGCGTAATGTCGCGCCTAAAAACGCCAATCATTTCTACTGTAATTGGGGAAGGTGGTTCAGGCGGTGCTTTGGCGATTGGTGTGTGCGATCATTTAAATATGCTGCAATACTCAACCTATGCGGTTATTTCTCCAGAAGGTTGTGCTTCTATCCTTTGGAAAACAGCAGATAAAGCAGCTGATGCGGCTGAGGCAATGGGAGTCACGGCTGATCGTCTACAAGGTTTAGGTATTGTGGATCATGTCATTGATGAGCCACTAGGTGGCGCACATCGTGATTACGAACAAATTGCAGCCGCCCTAAAAGCCTCTTTAATTAGCCAGTTAGCTGAGTTAACAGTGCTAGATAAAGATGAGTTGCTTGATCGGCGCTACAAAAAAATTATGAGTTTTGGTATCGCTTAATTTATTGCGTTCAGGTACAAAGGTTATTCACGCCTTTGTACCTAACTAACCTATTGTGAATATTTTAGCATCACTTCTTAAACAGCTTACGCCCTATTTAAATGCCTCCAATTGGTGGGTTGCACTGTCGGGTGGTTTAGATTCTGTTGTCTTGCTGCATGCGTTGTGTGAGCTAAGAAAAAACCAAGCTTTACCTAAATTAAATGCAGTCCATGTACATCACGGATTACAAGAAGTAGCTAATCAATGGCCCGCTTTTTGTCAGCAGCTATGCGATGCCTGGGATCTTACTTTGCAAGTGCACTATGTGCAGGTGGAGCAAGGTGCTAGCCTTGAACAAGCTGCGCGCAATGCCCGTTATCAGGTTTTTTCTCGCTTACTGGCAGCAGGCGATTGTCTAATTACGGCACATCATTTAAATGATCAGGCTGAAACCCTACTGTTTCGAGCTGTTCGAGGTAGTGGTGTGTTAGGCATGACCGGTATGCCGAAGTGCCGTCCATTAGCAAAGGGGTATTTGTTACGACCTTTGCTTGAGTGCTCTCGTACTCAGCTAGAAGCCTATGCACAGCAGCAGCAATTAACTTGGGTAGAAGATCCTACCAATAGTGATGCTGACTATGATCGTAACTACTTGCGCCAGAGTATACTTCCTGCCCTCCAACAGCGCTGGCCGCAAAGTTTGGTGAGTTTGCAGCGTATGGCGCAGCATATGCAGCAGGCGCAATCCTTACTTGATGAATTGGCGCAAGAGGATATTGCAAAGGCGCAAGCTCAGCCTATTGGCTGGCTGGCACTACCTTGTTTAGATTTATCTATCCTTCGTGAATTATCACTGGCGCGCCAACAAAATGCCTTGCGTTATTGGTTGCGGCCTTATACTCAATTACCTGATACAGCGCACTGGGCTGGGTGGATCAACTTGCGTGATGCTAAAGTCGATGCTGAACCTTGTTGGCAACTTGCATCAGGGCAGTTAGTGCGTTTTGCGCAGTTTATTTTTTGGTTGTCAGCCGATTGGTTAAATAATCCTGAGCTTGAACAAAATATTCAACCCATAAATGAGCAGCAGTTAGCGCTTGAAGGTAATGGTAGTTTAATCCTTAAAGGAGATTTTGATATAACTAAAACCTATCGCATTGCCTATCGAAAAGGTGGTGAAGTTATATCGTTGAAAGGTCGTGGAAGGCGTGACTTAAAACGTTTATTACAAGAAGTACAGCTTCCAACATTTATACGTAATCGTTTACCGCTGTTATGGGCCAATGATCAGCTAATTGCAGTAGCTAATTTTTCTCGCTTAATGGATGCTCAAAGTCAGCCAGTCTGCTTAACTTGGCTGCCACCAAAAGCAAATAAGCAACAATAAGTTATTTTTTTACCTATCGGGGTTTGAGTAAACTTAGGCTTTGTCGTAAACTATTCTCCCGTCTTAGATAGGTTCCTGTGCGGCTACATAAGCTGCGCAATTTTTGTTTTTTATAGAACAGAATAACCTCAACTCTTTTCTCGGCGGGTTGCCGCCTAAACGCAAAATTCCAGGATTTTTTATGACGCGTTTTATATTCGTTACAGGCGGTGTTGTTTCCTCATTGGGAAAAGGTATTGCCTCCGCTTCATTGGCAGCCATTCTGGAAGCACGCGGTTTAAAAGTGACCCTACTAAAGTTGGATCCGTACATTAACGTAGATCCAGGCACTATGAGCCCATTTCAGCACGGTGAAGTTTTTGTTACCGAAGATGGTGCAGAAACGGATCTCGATCTCGGTCACTATGAGCGCTTTGTGCGCACAACCATGACGCAAAATAACAACTTCACTACTGGTCGTGTTTATGAAGATGTGATTCGTCGTGAACGTCGTGGTGACTACCTAGGTGCTACTATTCAAGTTATTCCTCATATCACTAATGAAATTAAGCGCCGCATTATCAAAGGTGCAGGTGATGCTGACATCGCTATGGTTGAAATTGGCGGTACAGTAGGTGATATCGAGTCTCAGCCGTTTTTAGAGGCTATTCGCCAGCTACGTGTAGAAGTAGGTGCTAAACGTGCCATGTTAATGCACTTAACCTTAGTGCCATACATTGCTACAGCGGGCGAAACTAAAACAAAACCAACACAACATAGCGTTAAAGAGCTGCGTTCAATTGGATTGCAGCCTGATATGCTTATTTGCCGCTCAGATCGCTCAATTGATGTCGATTCACGTCGTAAAATTGCATTGTTCACCAACGTAGAAGAGCGCGCCGTCATCAGCTTGCCGGATGCAGATACTATTTACAAAATTCCAGGCATCCTACACAGTCAGGGCGTTGATGATATTGTTGTTGAGCGTTTCGGGCTTGATTGCAAAGCAGCCGATCTTGGTGAGTGGGAGCGTGTTGTTGATGCTAAGTTAAATCCAGAAAATGAAGTGACTATCGCCATGGTTGGTAAATACATGGAGTTACTGGATGCTTATAAATCATTGATTGAAGCTATGAGTCACGCAGGTATTCATAGCCGCACTAAAGTGAACTTACGCTATATTGACTCTGAAGAAATTGAAACTAATGGTGTTGATCAACTGAAAAATGTAGATGCCATTTTAGTACCAGGTGGTTTTGGTTTACGCGGTGTTGAGGGCAAAATTAAAGCGGCACAATTTGCTCGTGAAAATAACGTGCCTTACCTTGGTATTTGCTTAGGTATGCAAGTGGCTGTTATTGAATATGCGCGTAATGTATTAGGTTGGAGTGACGCCAACTCAACAGAGTTTGCTAAAGATTCAACTCATCCTGTAGTTGCTCTGATATCTGAATGGGTAACCGCCGAAGGTGATGTTGAACAGCGCACAGAAGACAGTGATATTGGTGGCACTATGCGTTTAGGCGCGCAAGAGTGTTTGCTAAAACAAGGCACTAATGTATTTAAAGCTTACGCTAAAGATAAAATTGTTGAACGCCATCGTCATCGCTATGAAGTGAACAATACCTTACTGGCCGATCTTGAGGCTGCTGGACTGATTATCTCAGGTCGTTCTGGTAATAAAGCGCTGGTTGAAGTGGTTGAAGCGCCAAATCACCCATGGTTTGTGGCATGCCAATTCCATCCAGAGTTTACCTCTACGCCTCGTGATGGACATCCACTATTCAGTGGTTTTGTTAATGCTGCCCTAAAACATAAAGCAGGTAACTAAGCATATGAGTCAAAAAGTCATTCGCGTTGCTGATATCGAAATGGCAAACGATAAACCCTTTGTTTTGTTTGGCGGTATTAACGTTATTGAGTCGCGCGATTTGGCGTTACGTGCTTGTGAAGAATATGTAAGGGTAACTGAAAAACTTGGTATCCCTTATGTATTTAAAGCCAGTTTTGACAAAGCCAACCGCTCATCAATTAATTCATTTCGCGGCCCCGGCTTAGATGAAGGGATGAAGGTTTTTGAGGAAATTAAAAAAACCTTCAATGTGCCTGTTATTACTGATGTGCATGAGCCTTATCAGGCCCAGCCAGTAGCTGAAGTCTGTGATATTATTCAGTTACCTGCATTCTTGTCACGTCAGACTGATTTAGTTGTGGCAATGGCAAAAACTGGCGCCATTATTAATATCAAAAAAGCCCAGTTTCTAGCACCGCATGAAATGAAACATATTCTGACAAAGTGCGAAGAAGCAGGTAATGATCAATTAATTCTCTGTGAGCGCGGCTCAGCTTTTGGTTATAACAACCTTGTAGTTGATATGCTAGGTTTTGGCATCATGAAGCAATTTAATTATCCAGTCTTTTTTGATGTTACCCATTCGCTACAAATGCCTGGTGGCCGTGCTGATTCAGCCGGTGGGCGCCGTGCTCAGGTAACTGACTTAGCTAAAGCTGGCATGAGCCAAGGTTTGGCAGGTCTGTTTCTGGAAGCACATCCTGAACCTGAACAGGCTAAGTGTGACGGTCCCTGTGCCTTACGCTTAGATAAGCTTGAGCCGTTTTTAGCACAGCTTAAGCAATTAGATGACTTAGTAAAAAGTTTCTCCCCAATAGAAACAGCGTAATAAGCGCTTGTTGACTTGTTAAATTACGGAGTGTCCATCCTAATGGCAAAGATCGTCGACATCAAAGGACGTGAAGTTCTTGACTCTCGTGGCAACCCAACTGTAGAAGCTGACGTTATTCTAGATAATGGCATCGTGGGCAGTGCTTGTGCCCCATCAGGTGCATCTACAGGCTCACGTGAAGCACTAGAGCTACGTGATGGTGATAAATCACGTTACTTAGGCAAAGGCGTATTAAAAGCGGTGGCCAATGTAAATGGTCCAATTCGTGAGGCGTTATTAGGTAAGGATGCTACAGCGCAAAAAGAACTTGATCAGATTATGATTGAGTTAGATGGCACAGAAAATAAAGCGACATTAGGCGCTAACGCGATTTTAGCCGTGTCTTTGGCAGCAGCTAAAGCAGCCGCACAAGCTAAGGGTGTACCGTTATATGCACATATTGCTGACCTAAATGGCACGCCAGGGGTTTACTCTATGCCTGTGCCTATGATGAATATCATCAATGGTGGCGAGCATGCAGATAATAATGTTGATATTCAAGAATTTATGATTCAGCCTGTTGGCGCAAAAAACTTTGCCGATGCTTTACGTATGGGCGCTGAAATTTTCCATCACTTGCGCACTGTATTGAAAGCGCGTGGTTTAAATACAGCCGTAGGCGATGAAGGTGGTTTTGCCCCTAACTTAGCCTCTAATGAAGAGGCTTTAGCGGCCATTGCAGAAGCGGTAGCTAATGCAGGTTATAAACTAGGTGATGACGTTACTTTAGCCTTAGATTGCGCTTCTTCAGAGTTTTACAAAGACGCACAGTACGATCTAGCAGGCGAAGGTAAAAAGTTTGATGCTGCAGGTTTTGCTGATTACTTAGCCGGACTAACTCAGCGTTATCCAATTATCTCTATTGAAGATGGTATGGATGAATCAGATTGGGCTGGTTGGAAAGTGCTGACCGAAAAAATCGGTGAAAAGGTACAGTTAGTAGGCGATGACTTGTTCGTAACCAATACGAAAATTCTAAAACAAGGTATTGACCAATCTATTGCGAACTCAATTTTGATTAAGTTCAACCAAATTGGTTCTTTAACCGAAACGCTAGAAGCTATTCAAATGGCTAAAGCAGCAGGTTATACCGCCGTCATTTCTCACCGTAGCGGTGAAACAGAAGACAGCACTATTGCTGACTTAGCTGTAGGTACAGCCGCTGGGCAAATCAAAACAGGCTCGTTATGCCGCTCTGATCGTGTTTCTAAATACAATCAATTGCTACGTATTGAAGAACAGTTAGGCAGTCAAGCCCCTTATAAAGGCCGTAGCGAATTTCGTGGCTAAACCCACACTTTAGCTATTTATGTCTTAGCAAGCCCAATGTATGATCATTGGGCTTGTTTTTTACAGCCACATTTACGTTTTTTAGGCGATATCATGACTAAAACCCCTTATTGGCTATTTGCAGTCTTAATCTTGCTCTTGGCAGGCTTGCAATACCGTGTGTGGAAAGGGGAAGGCAGTGTTGAGCATCTTGCGCAATTAAATCAGCAAATTATTGATCAACAAAATGAAAATGAGCGTTTATTAGAGCGTAATCATGTTCTTGAAGCGGAAGTCTCTGAGTTGAAAAAGGGCTTGGAAACTGTTGAGGAACGTGCTCGTCAAGAGTTAGGCATGATTAAAGAAAACGAAACCTTTTATATGCTGGTGCAATGAAGTTCTGGGTAGTGATTCCCGCTGCAGGGATTGGCTCAAGGATGCAGGCTGATCGGCCAAAGCAATATTTAGCTTTATTCAATAAAACAGTGATTGAACATACTCTAGATTGTTTTTTTAAACATTCAGGTGTGTGGGGCATTGTTGTAGCTATCGCTCAGAATGACCCATATTGGGCTGCTTTATCCTGTGCTACTGATCCTCGTGTTCAAAGCGTGCTTGGTGGTAAAGAGAGGGCAGACTCGGTGCTTAATGGGTTACAGCATCTTCAATCGGTAGGTGCTAATGAGCAAGACTGGGTATTAGTGCATGATGCTGCGCGTCCTAATTTAAGCCAAAGCGACTTAAGCCATTTAGTGCATACATTGGCAGCAGATGGGGTCGGTGGCTTATTAGCTGTGCCTGCCAAAGATACCTTGAAACAAGTTGACAGTGCAGGTCGAATAGCGCAAACCTTAGATCGCAGTAGTGTTTGGCAGGCTTTAACTCCGCAAATGTTTCGTCTTGGGCCATTGCGCCAAGCCTTAACTCAAGCGCTGGCCGCTGGTGTAGCTATTACAGATGAAGCTTCTGCTATGGAATGGGCGGGTTTTTCACCTCAATTAGTTGAAGGCAGAAGTGATAATTTAAAAATCACCCGCCCTGAAGACTTAAAATTACTCAGTGCGCTCTGGGCGCAAGGTAATTAACGAATTGTATTTGTTAACATGAGGATGCCATGGCAAAGCCGAGTTCTCGTTTAATCTATATTATGGATCCTATGTGCTCTTGGTGTTGGGGGTTTAGCCCTGTAATGCAGCAATTGGCCGCTCAAGCAGGGCAATATAATGTTGCTTTAACACTTCGAGCAGGCGGCTTGCGCCCACATGTGAAGCTGGGTTTAACAGAGCAAAAAGCACAGATTATTCTAAGCCATTGGCGTGCGGTGCAGGAGCGAACAGGCCAGCCTGTTACCTTGGAAGGTGCTTTGCCTGCGGGTTTTGTATATAACACAGAACCGGCTGATCGTGCTTTAGTGGTGGCCCGTGAGTTAGATAAAACTAAACTATGGTCGTTTGTGCAGCGCTTACAACAGGCGTTTTATGTGAATCTGGTCGATATTACACAAGCTAGAGAAATACTTAATATTGCAGAACAAGCAGGCTATAGTAAAAAGCATTTTGCACAGGCTTTTGATAGTAAAGCCATGCAGCAGGCTACCTTGGATGACTTTCAATGGGTGGCTAGTTTGGGAATTTCAGGTTTTCCAACCTTACTGGCCGAGCATAAAGGTCAGCTTGCTTTGCTGACCAATGGTTATCAAGAATTTTCAGCATTAACAGGGTTACTGGAGCGCTGGCTAAAGCACAATATTGGTGGTGCTTAATTTTTTTCGTATTTTTATTTAGGCAGTTTCAATGATGGTGTTATGGTATTAACTTGGTCTTATATTCGCCAACTTGCTTGGCAACATAAAAAATCCTTATTGCTCGCGAATTTGCTCGCTATCTTTACCACTTTATGTAGCGTTCCTATCCCTCTATTATTGCCTTTGTTGGTAGATGAGGTGCTGTTACATCAAGAAGCGCAAGCTGTCTTTGTTATGCAGCAGATACTGCCGAGTGCTTGGCATGGCGCTATAGGCTATATTTTCTTGATGCTTGGCTTTACTGCTGTGTTGCGTATAGCGTCGCTTCTGTTTAGTGTAGGTCAGTCCAAGCTCTTTGCAGGGTTAGCTAAGCATATTGTGTTTGAGTTAAGGCAAAAGCTACTGGCAAAGCTAGAACGCTTATCCTTAATGGAGTATGAAAGCTTAGGTACAGGTAGTGTCACCACGCACCTAGTAACTGACTTAGATACAATAGATAAGTTTGTTGGCGAAACACTTAGTCGCTTTGTGATTGCCATGCTAACTTTGCTAGGCACAGCCAGCATTTTGTTATGGATGAATTGGAAGCTAGCTGTACTAATTTTAATCTTTAACCCTATTGTTGTTTATGCCACTGTTTTATTAGGTAAACGCGTTAAATTATTAAAGAAAAAAGAAAATGACAGTACTGCACGCTTTACCCAAGGTTTAACTGAAACCCTAGATGCTATCCAAGAAATTCGCGCCAGTAATCGCCAAGGGTTCTTTTTTTCAAGGCTTCGAGGCTATGCCCAAGACGTACGTGATAAAGCCACCGCTTCCCAATGGAAAACAGATATTTCTGCGCGCAGTAGTGGTTTGTTATTTCAATTAGGAATTGATGTGTTTCGTGCTGTTGCCATGCTTACTGTGCTGTTTTCTGATCTAAGTATTGGGCAAATGCTAGCTGTTTTTAGCTATCTCTGGTTTATGATTGGTCCTGTAGAGCAGTTGCTAAATTTACAGTACGCTTTTTATGCGGCTGATGGGGCTTTATCTCGTATTAACCAATTATTGGCACGAAGCGTGGAACCTGAGTACGCCGAGCAACAAAATCCATTCTTACATCGCCATAGTGTTTCTATTGAAGTTAAAAATTTGCATTTTACCTATGCTCAGCAACCTATTCTACAAGGTTTAAGCTTTAGTATTGCGCAGGGGGAAAAAGTTGCGTTAGTAGGCGCTAGCGGTGGCGGTAAGAGCACATTAGTGCAACTTATGTTAGGTTTATATTCGCCTGAGAGCGGCAGTATTTGTTATCAAAATATAGATGTAACACAAATTGGCTTTAGCCAAGTACGTGAGCATGTTGCTGTGGTCTTACAGCACCCATCATTATTTAATGACAGCCTAAGGGCTAACCTATGTATGGGGCGAGAGGTGACGGATGAGCAATGCTGGCAAGCCTTAGAAATAGCCCAGTTGAAATTAACAGTAGAAGCTATGCCGCAAGGCTTAGATAGCATCATTGGACGCTCAGGGGTGCGTTTATCTGGCGGCCAGCGCCAACGGCTAGCTATTGCGCGTATGGTGTTGGCCAATCCTCATGTGGTGATCTTAGATGAAGCAACCTCTGCTTTAGATGCTTCTACTGAGCAGGGTGTTCATCAAGCGTTAAATGCTTTTTTGGCACAACGCACTACCTTAATTATTGCCCATCGCTTGAGTGCAGTGAAGCAGGCTGATCGTATTATCGTACTGGATGATGGTGTGGTAGTAGAGCAGGGTAATCATCAAACGTTGCTGGAAAATCAAGGCTTGTATCAAAGCTTATACGGACAGTTGCAAGCTTAGCGCTAATCTAAGTGATTGTAATGCCAAATAAATTTGAATAATTTTGTTGACAGGCGAGGGCGTTCTCCGTAATATGCGCCCGTCCTTATCGATGGGGCTATAGCTCAGCTGGGAGAGCGCTTGCATGGCATGCAAGAGGTCGACGGTTCGATCCCGTCTAGCTCCACCAAATTTTTATAATTTGGTTTTGCAACGAAAGTTGTTTTGAAGGGTTTTGCGTCCCCTTCGTCTAGTGGCCTAGGACACCGCCCTTTCACGGCGGTAACAGGGGTTCGAGTCCCCTAGGGGACGCCAATATTTCTAGTTAATGAGCATTGCTTATTAACGCTGTGTGAAAGTATCCTGTATCTACGGGGCTATAGCTCAGCTGGGAGAGCGCTTGCATGGCATGCAAGAGGTCGACGGTTCGATCCCGTCTAGCTCCACCAAACACTAGCAAATACTAGCGTATTTGTTGAAGGTTTTGTCCCCTTCGTCTAGTGGTCTAGGACACCGCCCTTTCACGGCGGTAACAGGGGTTCGAGTCCCCTAGGGGACGCCATAATTAAAAACCCAGCTCTTATGAGTTGGGTTTTTTTATGCTTAAAAATTAAAATAAGCGTATTACTAAATAAGTTATTCAATTAAACGTGATCTGCCTTCAAATAAATAAGTGACCTATGTTGTCAAATATAGAGGCTTTAATTTAGACGATTTTCATTATGTGGCATAACGCTCATAATATAAATTTGCTGGTTGTCTTGGTGTTATCCAGTCTAATCCTTTCGATGGTTTTTGATTACAGATTGCTATGTTCAAAACATCATAAACCAATTGAGAAATCATGAGCCTATCAATGGCATAGCCAGACAGCTCATTGGTAAATAATCTTTGATGCCTGCAGCATACAATCAACCTTTCTGCCCAAATCTAAGTAATATCACTACACTAAACCATATTTGGCTACTATCTTCAAAAAATTGATCTGATAAGTTAGTGTAAATAGGTTTGTCATGTTTTTATTGCTTTGTTTGCTTATATTTGGGATGGATCATCATCCTGCTGAAGTTGGCCATGGTGGAAGCGCAGGCTGCGAAAGTAAAGAGATTACTTATTGGAAGATAGTACATATCACTATCCATTTATATAAAAGAAAATAATAGATATGATAGAGAGAATAAATAAAATATTATGTCAAGGAAAGATAGGGATTTTTATTTATATTCACCATAATATTCTCTCTTTTTTACATAGCTACTTTCAGAAAATAATTAGAATATTTTTACATCTCAGAGTTCGAACCTGTTGATGCGAAAGATTATAGGAAATGGCTGAAGCTATGATGAAAATATCATTAATCCTGTATACCATTTGTATATTATGATTACTCTGGGCGTTAAATACGGATTTGATACTTACTTTTGAAGAGTATGAACAGGCAGGAAATTTGTTTGATAGTTTCTTTGGACAGTATGACTATTGTAACGAGTTTTATGATCTTTCCTTTAGTTGTGATACAGCTAAGGAATGACTTTTATATGGGAGAATTTTGAGGAGCTTAGAGCTCAATACTTCAAAATGTTAAAATCTATTAATTTGTGACTTTGTCATAATTTTTAGAATCCTATTTAATTTTCTTGCTTTTTATATTTAGTTAATTCTTAGAGTATAGCCCTATGCAATATTGTGGTGAGTTTAAAAT
>NZ_JAZDRH010000039.1:0-16549 GCF_047470865.1 Pseudomonas sp. F1_0610 | reverse complement strand
CATATATATTATCCTTAACATTTACTACACCAAAATAATAATAGCCATCATCTTCTAGCCTTCCAGCCTCTTTTAGAATATTTTTACTTATATAAAATACATAATCACCATAAACACAGCGAAATCTATTTTTTGAACCATCGACTAGTGGTTTTAGAGCTACTCTAGGTATTTTAATATATACAATATCCATTGCTTTATTTTTACGTCCATCTAATTTAAAATGACTATTTTCTGATCTATCCAACGTTAAGAGCTGAGAATAAAATACTGGAGGTATAGTCAAACGCACTAAACGAATAAATTGCTGCCTGAATATTCTCAAACAACAGCATTTCTTTTAACATGATATCAGTAAGAGTCTCAATAGAGCAAAAAATCTAATTGTATCTAGGTCCTACTATTAAGCCTTTGAATATACAGGTCACAAAAAAGCACCTAACTGTTAACTAAAATCACTTTCTCTTGGACAAGGAAGCCATATGAATTTTCAAGTACAGGCTCCCTGCTACATCACATTATTATCTATTTCTGCAGAAGATGGGCAAGAAAATATTTTAGATTTAATTAATCAATTAATTCAAACATCGGCTTCTGTAGGTTTTTGTATTGAAGAAGAACCTGCTTCAAACAATGGTGTATCCCCGTGGATAAAACCACTCGCTCAAGCGAAAGATATTTTACGAGAAGACAAAAATGATAGCAGGTCAAACTGGCCTTCAAAGAACTGTATTGTACTGGGCAGTCTGAGAAAACCCCTTAAGAGAATTAATTTAGATTTTTTACATGATTGCCGAGCAGATCATCCCAATGGGCATTATGATCAATTTTGTCAAACAATATTAGCGTATTATGATTGGGCAATTTTCTCCTATTTCACAACCTATGGCTCAACATTATTAACATTTATTACCAAACAAAAGCATGTAGATGTTTGGTTGCATTCATTACCCCATTTGGATATTGCAGAACGCTATGACTCCCCAAGTTTGGGCATGGCACAACTGCGTAGCGCAACCTTTTATGATTATCAAGAACAATGGTTGCTCCCTATTTGGTTGGCAGAGCAATTACAGGAGCCAGTACCACTGTTGCTATGCATCATTAATCCTGATGAGTCGATGTATAATATCTACTCGCATAAAGACAATGACTATATTGAAGACAGTAACTATCTTACTCAACATACCGCTAAGTTAACACTGGTAGAAGAATGGCAAGGCTGCCCTTATTCGGGTCATACAACGCCCTTGTATCAATTTCAATTATTTCGCATTACCGATTTAGAGGCTTATTACAGCCTTTGGTCAAAAACTAGCAGTGAAAGCTGTATTGCTCACTGTGTAATATCAGCTGATTGTGATCTGAGCTTATTAAAAGAATATTGCAATGGTGCTTATATACACATGTCTTTAAGTCAATTAATTAAAACAAAAAAACTGGCTTCATGGGGCTATGATAATTTTTATGGTGGCGGGGCGGATGAGCATCTGGGGCTGTTTTATGCCAATGATGGAAAAATAACAGATTTATTCTGGCGAGCCTTGGAAAAAGACGTACATGCTATTTTACCTGAAAGACTACATACTACAATTTTTTATAACGAGAATGAACATTGGCAATTACCTCTTTTGTTAAATAATAAACAAGGAGAAATGCCAATTATATTGTGCCAAATCAACCCAGAAATGACATATAACCTATGGTCACCTGAAGATTTTAAATACATAGAAAATACCATTTGGTACGAAGATATTTTGCCACGTTTAACATGTTTAGATACTTTTGTTGTTAATGGCAGTACGTACCACATTTATTTGCTTAATGACGAAGCAGCTTACCATGAACTTTGTGCTTCAGATACGATGGGCTATCCAATCGTGCACGCTATTTTTGCCGCCGATTGTGATATTGCTGCATTAAAAAACATACTCTGCCAAGCAGACTACTATATTGCTGAAGATGTTAAGCAAGTCGCACGCTGGGTTTTATCAATATACGATGATGAGTCATCAGCTTATTTTTATGCTAAAGATACACAAGATTGCCAGCTTTTTCGCGAATTATTAAGAGCAGATGAAGAAAGTTATAATGCGCAGGTCAGTCGATTTTAAATAAACTGCTCAGCCTTTTTGCTAAGTAATTATTATTTATAAAGATAAGGAAGATACAGTGTCTGATAACTTTGAAATTGCTCAAAAAACTGTAGAAGCATTTAAACAAAAAAACTATGCACAGCTATTAAGTATGCCGTCTCCCTCATTAATTGAAAATAATCAATTAAGTCCTGAAGCCACATTGGAGTTTTCACGCCAACTTCTAGAGGATCAAACACTTTCTATCGAGATTAAACTAAGAATGTGGGAGCTACCTGCTGACCAAGCAAAACGTAAAGCAGCATCAGATCAATTTTTCCAATCATTAAATATTGAATTAACTGCTGAAGACGAAGCCGAATTGGCTGAAGATTTAGAAGAACTCTTAGCGGAGGGTGTTCTTAGCGAGGCACAAGACCCATTACCACATCCTGACAATCAATATGTTTTTTCAGGATCAAGCTTTACCTTTGATTTTGAAATGAAAAAAGATGGGCAACTTATTTTAAATGATTGGGATGAAAGCCAACACCTAGAAGAGTTGATGGAAGATTCTGCACCTTGGATGGGTAAAACAGGATTGCCTAATACATTAGAACACCAGCTGCTACGCTACCTGCGTTTGGAGCTAGGTGAGCTATTAGTAGACGAGGATGCCACTCGTGCTAAAGATCTTGTCTTTCTAGGCCGTTACCATCGTTATAATGCTACATTCCAGGTTTATGACTATTATTATATCTGGCAAGCTACTAACCATAAAAAATTATATGGTTTTATTATTGATGAAAATGACAAACAAGGGCAGCGTTTTACTAGCATAAGCATGGGTAATAAAATTAAACCCATATTAAAGTCTGGTTACATATTAGAGTATGAATCTTTATAAAGTATTTTTGAATACATATTAATTTTATTCGAAATGTTTTTTATTATTTTTAATAGTTAACAAGGCCCTGTTGCGCAGCCGTACATCATCACAAAAGGTAATAAGGGTGATGCTAAAATGACTAGCCCTTCTCCTACTGCAGATAAACTACGTTGTTGCATAATTTTTAATGCAATGGGCCGGCCAAGCTGGTATTGCGGCTCTAAAGCTAGGTTTTTATGTTTAGATAATTTCAGCACCTGCCCGTTAAAGGTAAATGCCACAGTTAGCTCTTTATTGAATGAGTTACGACGTGCTTTATAGTTTTTTGTTAATGCTTCAATATCACCCTCATTTAACTGGTTACTATCAAAGCTCATTTCAATACGTGCTTTTACTTGATTATCTATTACATCAAAGTACAGTTCTTGTCGCCCTGTCTTAGTTAAATAATTTTCCAAAAATGTTTGATAACTAAGATAATACTGGCGATCCTCAGGTGTTGGTAGATAAAACACATAAGCAAAGTTTTCAGACTGTGCAATAGCTTTGCCTTCTTTAATGGCGAAGTGCGTAATATTTTCTTGTGCTGGTAATTTATAGCCATTAACACAAGCTGTTAATAACAAAGCCAAACAACACAATAACCACTTCCAAGCAGGCATGGGCATAAAACCTTATTGGGCAATGCCTATAGGGCGGTAACCTTGCCACTCTGGCAGATTTTTACTGCCTGTTGGGTTGGCAGTTAAATGGATATATAACGCATCAACATGATCAAGCAATAAACAATTATCTACGTCTTTAAGATTATCTCTATGCTGATGATTCATGCCTACTAACAATTGACGCATAGCTTTTTCTTTCGCAGATTGCGCATCTGTGGCAACAAATAAATCAAACGCATGCACTTCAGCTAACGACTCGGGCGTATAAGCACCTACGTTAATAAAAAATAATTTCAGCGGATGCTGACTTGGTACCTGAGATAAACTCACATCATAGCCATCAGCCCATGTAATAGGCATATAACCATCCAAATGCAGTTTATCCTTATCGCCAAACCAAGCCTTGCGCAATTGTGGATAAGCATCCTCTATCTTACTAACAGCAGCAAACTGAATATCATGCACTTCAATATTAGATCGACCTGCATTGCCGCCTAAAGAGAACATATAAAGTTTTTTCATAAATTAATGCTTTAAATCTTCTGAGAATAGTTCATCAATATCTGGTTCACCCGCAATTGCATGCTCCTCTTTTGCCCAAGCACCAAAATCAATGAGTTTGCAGCGCTCACAACAAAAGGGGCGATAAGGATTAGTTGTATCCCATACTTGAGGTTTGTTACAGGTTGGGCAATTCACACTTGGCTTGGTCATACTTGGTCTTCTATTACAGTTAAATACAGCGCATGCAATTCATCTACTTGTGCGTATAAATATGTGAGATCTTGATCATTAGCAATAATATCATCAGCATACATTAAACGCCTGGCTCTACTGGCCTGTGCTTGTAAAATAGCGTCCACTTGCTCAGGCGTCACTCCGTCGCGTTGTAATGTGCGCTGGCGTTGCGTTTCTTCATCAACATCTACCACACACACACGATTAGTTAACGCGTACTGGCCTGATTCTATCAATAAAGGTGAAACTAATATGGCATAAGCTGAAGTGGTTTTAGCCAACTCTTCAACAATTCGCTGGCGAATTAATGGATGTAGCAACTGCTCTACCCATAAGCGCTCATTAGGCTGGGCAAAGATTTTTTCACGCAGTAGTTGGCGGTTTAAGTGCCCGTCAGGCAATAATATATCTTGCCCAAAATGCTGTGCTATCTGAGCTAAAGCTGGCTGGTTAGGCTCCACAACCCAGCGCGCAACAACATCCGCATCCACAATATTTACACCCCATGTAGCAAAACGTGCTGCTGCCGCACTTTTGCCACTAGCAATTCCGCCAGTTAAGCCTAAAATCCATGGTTGAGTCACAAATGTTATCTCCCACTGTAAAGGGATATTAAAAATGGGTAGCTTTGTTTAGTATCATGCTACTTCGAGTCGGATAAAGATTGACTCTTTTTTGCACAAGATCATCAACAAAGGATCTGCTATGAAACTTGCTAAACTGTGCCGTTTATTAACCTTAAGTACAGCCTTAGTCATTGCACATACCAGTGCGTGGGCACAAGTTAATACTATTGCACCAGCCAACTCAAAAAACTATGCCGCTGAGCTAAAAAAACGCTATGGCAGCTCAACCGAACGTGCGGCTTTAGTTAGCCATGTTAATCATTTGCTAAAACAATACGCTCTAAGCTCAAGTTATCAAGTAGGACAGAAAGATCGTTTTGACTTGAATTACTCAATCACTGTTGAAAAAAGCGGAACTATTACAGTTCGCGAAGAAAAACGCTATGTCACTGAAGACCGTTTACAGGTTTCCCAGCGCAACTATAACGTTTTTGGTGCCAGCCCTTTTGTCAAATATGAGTGCTTAAGCTCTGGTATTAAATGCGACTTCTTTGTACCAGATAGTCGCCAGATTTTCTTTAGTACTTTACGCGACCAACAAGGTGCGGCTGACATAGCTCAAGCTTTAACCTATTTAATTCGTAACATTCAAAAAAGCTAAAAAAAGAGGTTGTCAGAGGTAAAGCTTTACAACCCCTGACAACCTAAAGCCACTTTCGTTAAAACTTGCTACTAATAATCGCCCCAGCCACCGCCCAGTGCTTGGAACAATTGAATTTGATTTCTGGCTTTACTTTGTTGTGCTTTTACCGCTTGTAGCTGTAAGCGTAACAACTGGCTTTGGCTATCTAATACGTTAATAAAATCACTTTCGCCATATTCGTATTGTTCTCTGGCAATATGCGCTGCAAGCTGTGCAGACTGCACTGCATCTTGCACATTATTAACGTGCTGATCCTGAGTTTTTAGCGCCATTAACTGGTTATCAATTTCATGCCATGCGGTAAGTACAGTTTTCTGATAAGCAATAGCCGCTTCCTGTTGTTTATGTTCAGTTAAACGTAACTGGCTGGTTAAACGTCCACCAGTAAAAATAGGCAGATACAAGCTAGGTCCAAAACTAAAAGCACGGCTTGACCAGTTAGATAGATCAGAAGTATGTAGTGCATCTAATCCAATATTACCCGTTAAGCGAATGCTAGGATAAAAGTCAGCCTTTGCCGCATTAATCATGGCCGTTGTTTGACGCAAATGCTGCTCTGCCATACGGATATCTGGGCGACGCTGAGCTAACTCCGAAGGCACTCCTGTGGCAATACTGCGTTTAATCATAGGTACTTCTGTTGCTTCACTTAGCTGCGCAGTCAGCGTATTAGGTGTTTGATTCAGCAGCAAACTCATTGCATTGATTAAACGATGGGCTTGCTCCTCCAACAAAGGCAAATCAGCTACAGTAATTTTTAACTGTGAATTGGCCTGCTCAACCTCTAAACGCGTGGCAACACCTAACTCTTCTCGCTTCTGTGTCAAACTTAAGTTCTGCTCCGCTGCTGCTTGGTTTTGACGTGTTACCAGAATGAGTTGCTGGGTGGCTCGGTAATCAACATAAGCACTGGCCAGTTCAGCCATTAAAGCAATTTGCAAGGCATGCTGTTGCTCTAAAGTCATAGCGGCTTGTGCTTTTGCCGCCTCTGTTCGGTGACGTAGCTGTCCCCAAAGATCAATAGCCCAAACGCTACTGAACCCAACTTGAGTACGATTAGACCATGCTTGATCCTCAGCTTTTAGTGCATCACGCTGACGTTGATAGCTACTCTCAGCACCTAGTTCTGGACGCTGCGCTGCACGTTGTACTTGTAATAAGTCATAAGCTTGTAGTAGCCGTTGAGCAGACAACTGCAAATCTAAATTCTTCGCCAACATCTGCCCTTGTAATTGATTTAACAAAGGATCATCAAACTCACGCCACCATTCCAACTCAAGAAAATCTGCGTTGATAAACTCCGTCTGTTGCCATTGCTCAGGCAAAGCGGTGGTTTCTGGCAGCTCCATACCGACATTGGCACAACCCACCAATAGCAAACTTAAACTACTAGCGCTAACCCATTTGCGTATCATTAGCGCTCTCCTACCACTTGCACATTGGCTGACATACCTACGCGTACTTGCAGCGTATTTTCATGGCTGGCAATGCGTACTTTAACGGGAATACGTTGCACTATTTTCGTAAAGTTACCTGTCGCATTCTCTGGCGCTAATTGGTTAAAAGTAACTCCAGACGCCGGCGCAATACTTTCTACTTTTCCGCTAAATACTTTGTTAGGGATAGCATCAATCTCAATATTGACATCACTGCCTACAGCAACCTGAGCTAGCTGAGTTTCTAAAAAGTTGGCAATAATGTAATTCTCCGTAGGCACTATTGCGATCAAACTTTGACCTGGACTAACCCATTGACCTACACGCAAATGGCGCTTACCAATAACACCGTCCATCGGCGCACGCACCTCGGTGTAACTCAGATTTAAACTGGCCTGAGTTACTTGAGCTTTTGCTGTCGTAAATTTCGCTTGAGCTTGTAATAACTGCGCATTCAATACCTTAACTTCGTTGGCTGTTGCCTCTAAAGTGGCGTTTTCTTGCTGCACTTGAGCTTGCAAAATACGCTCGCGACTAGCTGTTTGGTCGGCTTTTTGTTTTGAACCAGCTCCTGCTGTTGCCATTTGCTGATAACGCAAGCGTTCTTGACGCGCAAAGTCTAACTCTGCTTTTACTGCATCACGCTTAGCTTTAGCTACAGCAATAAGATCTTGTTGGCGTGCTAGCTTCGCTTGAATATCAATAATCTGTGCATTACTGGCCTCAAGCTGTGCTAAGGCTTGCTCTACGGCTAGCTGCAAATCTCGCGCATCAATTTTTGCTAATAACTCACCTTTTTTTACAACTTGGTTGTCATCTACCAAAACATCACTCACCAAGCCCGAAATTTTCACTGATAAGTTAGTTACATCAGCGCGAATATACGCATCATTAGTTTGTGCTGATGGACTAATCAATAACGATTTGGCGCCCATCAAAATAGAAGAAACACCTACCACTACTAGCACCATTGCTAATGATCGACCTTTTGTCATACTTTTAATTAAACTCATAGTTTTGTCCTACTTCAATTAGGTGTTGGCGGGTAAACACGCCCTGGCATCACACAGGTCAGTGCAACCAGTAAAGCGATAAACACCATTAACGCGATAAATACATCCGCTGTAGCCAGCACTTTTACTTGTGCGCTCAGCGCCTTCATTAACCCAGCACTTTGCTCGGCAAACTCTAATCCTGTTGTGGGTTGCTGATTAACCAATTGGCTGTGATGAAAATCACCACGTATCCGCAACATAAAAGCCGTCACTCCAACCGCAACAGTGGCAGCAAAACCCTTCACTGCGTTAAACCAAGCAGCCGCAAAGGGGCCATCTGTTGGTTGTAAACCAATAGTCGCCAGCATTAGCAAGGGAATAATCATCATCGGCTGGGCTGCTGCCTGTATCAGTTGAATCAGGCGAAAATTCTCCGCTGACCAATCACTGGTTAATTGCGATGCCATATAGCTTGCTAACGCCATCAGGCTCAAACCAATAATCAACACAATCCGGCAGTCAACACGCTGTAAGTTGCATACATAACTCATAATCGGCAGCACAATCAGTTGAGGTAAGGCAACCCACAGCATCACATCGGATATTTGCTCTTGCCGATACCCTTGCACAGCCGCCAAATAACCTGAGGTCAAACTGATCAAGGCCACCATCAGTACCAAGACGCACCCCAAAGCAATCAGTGAAAATGACAAGTTAAGTTTTTTAAGTAACTGTAAGTTAAAAAACGGAATCGGCTGCGACCATTCATTCACCAGAAAAATTACCAGCAAACCCAAACCACCCAATAACAAAAAGCTAATTAAAGGCGAGTTAAACCAGTCCCAACGTTCACCTTGATACAGCCCCATGCTGAGCATACCCAGGGCCACTGTTCCCGTGATTAAGCCCTTCCAGTCAAAATGCTGTAAGCGTTCAAGTTTCATTGGATCTTGCGGTAAGCCATAACCCAACAAGAACATAGCTAATAACATCACTGGAATATTCCAGTAAAAATATCCTTGCCAGCCCCAGCTAAAGGACAATGCGGCAATAGTCGCACCCAAGGTTGCGCTCCATGCCGACACCAAAGCATAAGCCCCTAATACAGGTACTTTTAACAAAGGCGGCATAAAACGCAGCACAATAGTCATTAACATTGGTGGCATCGCCCCGCCTGTTAAACCTTGCACACTACGTACTATCAACAGACTGCTATAACTCTGAGATATATAAGGTGTCAGCACACCACATAAGATATATAACCCAGCCATAAACAAGGCCACTCGGCGCAGCGAAAAAGTTGGCCAAAAACAAGGGGTAAAACCTGATCCCAATACGAAACCTATGATGTAGCAGCAGATAATCCAGCTCCCATCATCCAGATTAAGCGACATAGCGCCTTCAATATCAGCCAGTGCAACCTTGCTAACATTTTCGCCAATACCGCTTGCCATCACCGCCAAAATAATGCCGATTAAGGCTAGCCACGTGCGAAACTCAACACCTTTTGCACTGCTAACAATCCCATTTGGAACAGGCTGCCTAACAGCCTCAGACATAGTATTCACCTACTTTTTATTACATTTTTTTGTATGTGCGCAGTATCTTTAAATTTGCCGATTGTGAATATTGAAATTATGTAATTTAATAAGTGCATAAAATGCAATCGGAAGAATAGTATGGCTCAGCCTGTAGACCTTAATCTGATTTATGCTTTAAGCGTGTTGCTTGATGAAGGCAGCGTCAGCAATGCGTCTTATAAGCTCAATCTAAGCAAACCTGCCGTTAGCCGAATATTGGCGCGTATCCGTGAACAATTTAATGATCCCATTCTGGTGCGGGCGGGTAGAAATCTGGTGCCCACCCCCCGTGCGTTAGAATTACGCGAACAGATTCAGCCTATTCTAGATATGTGTGCAGGGCTAAATGCAGATAGAGACTTTTCACCAGCCAAACAAGAGCGTGTATTTACTATTCGAGCAAATAACGTATTTATGGGCGCTATGGCGGGAGATTTACTAGATAGCTTACGAGCCCAATCACCTAATAGTATTTTTAAGTTTATTGCAGAAGTAAGCGCTAATGATGATGTATTACGTCGTGGTCAAGCCGATTTAGTGATTGGCTCTTATCCTCGCTGGCAACCTGAAACCAAAGTGCAATCGCTTTTTACATCATGCTTTAAAGCCGTAGTGCGCAAAGATCATCCTATTATTGGCAAAGTAACAGCTGAAAACTTAGTGCAATATTCACATATTAGCGTTTCACGTCGCGGTGAAGGTAGAGGGCCAATTGATGAAGCACTACAAGCACTTGGGTTAGTGCGTCCTATTCACATTATTATGCCTGGCTTTCATTCTGCATTATTTCTACTGCCTGACTCTGATTTTATTCTGCCACTGCCAATACATGTGATTAACAGCTTAAAACGTGTACCTATAGAATACTCCGTTATTGACTTGCCACTGGATCTACCACCCGTAGAAATCAGCCAAGCATGGCACCCACGTTTTGACAACGACCCCGGACATCGTTGGTTACGACAAGAAATTCGTAAATATTTCCAGCCCGAAACTATTATTTAGAGAAAATACAGGTGTTTATTATCTATCTTTCTTCCAATAACCTAGTAATTATCAGCGCATTAGAATTACGCGCTTTAGTTTAAGCTTTACATTCCTAGCTATTATTTTAAGACCGCTATTTATTTAAACAATAATCAGTTCACCAGTAGCATACAAAGAATCTGGGTCAGCTGAGATACTATACCTTTCTATAACACTTAATAAGTATTCATTAAATGTTTTTCCTGTTGATTCAACTCTATCTTCTTTTTTATTAAAACAGTACACCAAACCATCTTTATAATATAAAAAATAATACTCATTATTATTTTCAACTGAGATAATAAAAGAGTCCTCTTTGCATTCTATTTCTTTTTCTGCCGACAGCATTTCATAGTTAATATGGCCTTGAAAAACAACATGCATCCTTATAGATAAATCACTATAAAATATCAAAGGAGAACTACCAAAAAAACCTCCACTGCATCTTCCGATAGTATTCAAAAACTCATATAATTGTATATTGTCTTTAATTTTAAACCCATATAAATTTTCTATTTTACCTATTTCAACATCACTATAACCTTTCTGAAGAAAACTTTTAATTCGCAAACTATTAAACTGGCCATTTAAAACTCTAATTAACTCATTCATTTAAAACCTCAAAAATCAACTAACTCACTAGAAAACCTTATCAACACTTCTTTAGAGCATGTGTATTCACTATGACCATAAGATAAAATTCTATCTATATGCTGATAAAATGTAATTCCTGTTTCATTTATCTCTTCAGTATTCTCATTATAATGATATATCATATCCATCATACTTGATTTTGTTTTTAAAAAGAAATATTGTGTTTCTGCGAGACGAGATACAAAAAATATTTTCTCACTATCATCATTTATAAGCCCTAATTCTAATAACTCCTCCCTCATTAAGTACTGTACATTAATATGCCCCCCAACTGTCATACGTTGCACATAAAAATACAATGTATCATCACCAAACAAGCCACCACTACATCTTCCCATATTTTTTAAAAAACTATATAGTTGGCTAGTAGATGGCACTTCAATATCGTAAAGGCGTTCAATTTTTTTTATTTCCTCCTCTGAATAGCCTCTTACAAAACTCGAATCAAATGCCAGTTCTGGATATTTCTTATGTAGTTCCTGAGCTAAATTATTTAACATACTATTTTCCTTATGGCTTCTGCAAAGTAGAGCCATGATATATATCAAGTGTCATATTTTTATATCTATTTACAAAATCTTCTAAATCCAACGGCGTACCACGCACTGTATCTAAATCAAAGTACCTAACCCCATCAGTTCTAGCTTTCTTATTATCATACTCTAAGCTAAATGGAGCTTTTATTTCATCAGCATTACGAATATAAACTAGCCGCTCGTTCGGCTTGTATTATTTTTCCAACATCACTTGCGACATCCTAGGCATGAACACCTGCGATTCCATTATTGCCTTTACTCAATAACAATAAGCTAAGTCCACTTTTGCTTATTGAGTGAAGCGCCTTTTTTGAGCTTGGCTTGATAACGATAGCAAGTTTCTCTGATTGCAAATGTAACGCTGGCTAATCGAGCACTAAGTTCATAGTCGATTTTTGCATCCTTTTATTTTAAAAATGAAAAACATTCCACACAACGACACTTATCCCATTTTTAACTTTATTTATATCCCCTACATTAATAACATCAGAATCTAGGTCTACAGCATATTGCGAAAAACCATCTCTATTGATACTCATTGTGTCACCTTTTCATTTGTAGGAAATTGTATGAGTAAATACGATTAACCTGCTTAAAGTTATGCATAAAACTCTAAATTTAAACATTAAATTATAAAATAAAATATAACTTAATAAAGTAAGCGAATTAAAAATCAATCACATTCAAAATACTCATCAATATTTTTATCTAAAATTCTATCTTGTGTAAAATCAAGTGTATTAGAAACAGCAATAAGATCTCTTAACTCAACAGGAAAGTCTTCTATTGTTGCATATTTTGTAGGCACTAAAAATCTGTAATAGTCTCCCATTTTGGTAGAACCATCATAGCCTACAACTGTATCCTCGCCTTCATAAGTACCTTCTACCGCATGATAAACAAAAAGTCCTTTATTAATTGCTAAGTTAAGGTCACTAGATTTCTGTCTACTCTCATAAATCATATTTAAATTATTTATTAAATCTTCTTTTATTTTAATCTTTCTTAACTTTGCAGATCTTAAGTGAATAAAACTAGAGTAGTAATCCAAATAAAAACTACCTTTTTTATTTTCAGGATACGAACTATAAACAGAAGACTCTTCATAAACATATTCACTAAGCAAGTCTAGTCTAGTTTCTAGATTTTCTTTTCTTAATAACTGTTTTGGAACTCCTCCAAAACAGTTATTTAACATAAATGCAATTTTTCCATTTTTATCCATCGCATGCCATATTACGATAATGCCAGATCCTGCTTTCCAGTTTTCATCTAACATACTAACTCCAGTAATTCTTAGTTATGCTGCACCTCATAAATGTTCAGAAATGTTCAGAAATTTTATTTTTCCTCTTTATAAGGTAGGTTTATTTGATCTAGTGCTAACAAAATCTCATCTTGAGTTACTGGAAGTATCGCTTCTACAAAATCTCCATCAACTGTCTTAAACGTTGTACCATCTAAGTTTTTAGCAGCCCCGCAGAACGTACACTCTAAAACTATAGTTTCTTTTTTATTTTTTTCAATAGCTTTTACATATGCCATTGAATTACCACACCTAGTGCAGTCTTCATCTGAGTATATCCTAACCAAATCCCATAAATAGCTGTTTATTAGCATTGGTAAGCTTGCTGACTTTAGATTTTCACTTTCTTTTATACGTTGACGTACAGAGACTAAGCTCAAATCTGGTGACTCTAGAATATATTTTTGAAAATCTAATTTCATTAAAATATCAAGCCCCCATTTACTTTTAAGATTATCCTTAAAAAACTGCTTATTTCCGTCTATAAACTTGCACATAGCTAAGTAAAAGCTAAAATAGCTTTCAAAATTCTCATCAACTTCAGCAAGAGCTTTATATCTAGCTACAATTCTTGGGATTCTTTTCATTATCTAGGATTAGCAACTGGATAAGCAGTTATTAAGTTACCTTTGACATCTGTGTGCACTAAAATCCAAGTAGTTTTACCACCACCTTGCTTTAGTGATGCATTTCCAATTACTTTCCAAAAACCTGCTTTATATAGTTGTAAATGTTTATTTAAAGAAGTTTATAAAACTTAAGAATCATCAGGCATTGCACTCAGAAGTTAAATCCGCCAATTTTTTCTGAAAGCCATTTACTCATTTAGTAGTTTTAGAAGTTGTTCAATTGATTCTTGGATATCTAAATCATTTTGATCAATGACTTCATTTCTGAATAATGAAACAGCATATACCTGTTCTAAAACAAACCAGTGTTCATGAAACTTTTCCTTCCACTCAATATCAATTGACCCTATGCAAGATAATAAACCATCCAAATTGTCAATTAATTGCTTTAAAGATATTTTTTCTGACGAATACAGCCATAGCATATCCTTCATCAAAGAAACTTGACGTTTATCATATTGTTCAATGTTCATAAGAGACAGTTTTCTCATTGTTTTATTTTCCCATAGCCAACAGTAATAACTGCTCCTGTTTTTGTGTCAGTAATTACTGTTATATGATTAACTCTATCGTAGTATGCTGCTGTTCCTGGTCTTTTTCCAACAACAGCATTCATTGGTCGTATCGTATTTTCAACTACTGTTGGCGTAATACCTTGCCGCTGCATACGATCTAAAGAATGACCAGAGTAGGTTCTATTATTGATCAGAGCTGGTTTATTGGTACCGTCAATTACATTTAAAGGATTACCTTTAGAGCCCGTAAGAGTCTTTGCTGAAGTGTTTACTGATTTTGTTATAGCATCTTTACCAGTTTTTATTTTAGAAAGCCCAGCACCTACAAACAGAGTTGCTCCTTCAAAAGCAGACCAACCAAAACGACTAGCTCCTTTTTCAAAGCTATCCTTTGATTCTGCAATATATAACGGAGCTACAGCTTTTAACTCATCATCTGTTGCAGATGGGTAGTGCTTCCGTAAATAAGCAACAACATTCTCTTCAGAATTTATTTTATTTAAATTATCTTCAATTTTTTTATAATGAGTATCAAAGTCATAACCATAACCTATCCAACCTAACACTTTATTTACAGCAGACGCCCCATTATCTTTAGTGGTAGGCCACCATAGTGCAGCATCTTGCGCTTGGCTTGTAAGATGAGCAGCTTCCATGATTTTTCTTTCACATATTGGCTCTCCAGCACATTTTAAAAACTCATAATGAATTTCTATAAGCTGATTTGCTGACAGTCAATTATTCTCAACCGCATTCTGCCCAATACCCCCTGCTACTTGTGCATTAAAGGCGGAGTCACCTGCTACACCACCCACGACAGCAGCGATAGCTGAGCTTAGGTCGCGGGTGTTGGCTTTGACGTCTTCGCCAAGTAGGTTTGGATCAAACTTGCCTTCTGCGTTTCGGGCAGTTTTGCCATCGTCTAGTAATTTGGCTAAGTAGTCTGCTGCGAGTTCGGCGGCTACGGTGGAGCTACCACCTGCAACAGCATTACCGCCATTGGCGGCGGCGACAACCGCGCCTAAGATGGCATGTGAGGTAAGCTGGGCAGCTTTGTTAGGGTCTGTATCTTTATCGCCAAAGGTTTCACGGTGTAAGGTGTAAAGCGTTGGTGGCTGCTTGAAGGTCCGTTTGTCCGCCTAATGCGCCCGTTACAACGCCTGTTACGGCGTTATTGCGAACGAGAGTATTAAAATTAACATTTCGCATCCCTGAATACTAAATTATAAAAATATAAAACATTTATATACTAATAATATCTCCCTGCAGATACTCTTGAAATATATTTTTTTCGAGCAATTCGTATTTATTTATTACACTTAAAATATACCCTTCCAGTGTCAAACCTGTATTAATTACCATTGAAGAGCAAGCATCATAACAGTAAACAGAATTACAATCATAAGAGTCAGTAAGTATAAAAAAGTACTCTTTACTTTCCTCGCATGATATAAAAAATCCCTTTTTACTAAAAGTTTCATAATATTGAATAGCACGGAGTTTATCAGTGGTTTCGTACTGAAATATAATATGTTCGCGCAAATGCATTTCTGCTTTATAGAATAGAAATGGATTATCAAGAAAGGCTAGCGTGCTAGTTCGTCCATAATAATATAAAAAACTATAAAACTGAGATTCCGGGTTAATATTAACATTATATAGATATTCAATATTCTTTATCTCTTCTACAGAATACCCTTTTGCAAAATAATTATTAATAAATCTAATATTTAATCTAGGCAAATCATTCATTATAATACCACTCAAACCAAATAATTAAAATCTAAAATACCATCTTTAAAAAAACCATACTCACTAATAATTTTTTTCAAGTAAGAAATCAAGTCAATACCCATTGACTCCACTATACCTTCACCTTCATTATATCGATATATTAAATTAGGCGCATCTGAACTAGTCAGCAAAAACATATAATGAGTTTCACATTCTTTTGATATAAAAAACGGCATTTTATTGATCATAGAAGAATCTATAGCTTCAATTTCTTTTCGACTTTCATTCTGAAAAAGCAGGTGATTACGAATACTCCAACCAGAACTATACATTAATAACGGCTCATTTCCAAATAGGCCTGCAGAAAACTTTCCAATACTATTAAGAAAAACATACAATTGATCGGTTTTATTTAATTTAATATTGTATAGTTTTTTTATTTTTTCTATTTCATCCAAAGTATACCATGAGTAAATAACTTCTATATATTTATCTTCAGAAC
>NZ_JAZDRH010000038.1:0-17774 GCF_047470865.1 Pseudomonas sp. F1_0610 | reverse complement strand
CTGATTATCTTGCAAATAGCATATCAAATAAAATTAAATTACCTGTTAAGTCTATACGTAACCTAATTACAACCCAGAATCTAACCTCAGATGCTTTAGCTCATGCTGAAAAACTTTTCTTGGAAGAAAAATATACAAATAAGTTTAAGATTGCTAGTGTTGGTCGGTTGGTAAAATCAAAAGGTGTTTTGGATATTATTGAATTTGCAGAGTATTTAAAAGAAAAGAATTTTGACTTTGTTTGGTATATTTTTGGTGATGGTGAGTTAAAAAATGAAATTGAAAATAAAATTATTGAAAAAAACCTTTCTGAACATCTTTTTTTAAAGGGCTTTGTTGATAACGTAGATAGTTATCTAAAACAATTTGATTTACTGGTTAGTTTTTCATATTCAGAAGGACTTGGATTAATTATCAAGGAAGCTATTCAAGCCAATATAGCCGTAGCAACTACGCCCTTGCCAGCCTTTATAGAGCAGTTAGGCGATACAGGTTTATATGCAGATCATGGAGATTATGATAAATGGTATCAGGAAATTATGCTAAAATTGCAGTCTGAACAGCTTAGAGATAAAGTTGTGCTCTCACAGACTAACCATTTTTTGGGGAAGATTAGTAGTGCTTTTAAAACAACATAGTAGGCTTGATAAAAAAATAGTATTGCAGATTTTGTGTGCCTTTTTATGGATCTCTTTATTTATATTTGTTAATGGTTACTTTTTAGACTTAACAAATAAAACTATAAATAATTTTTTCTATGTTGGTATTGGCTTTCTCGGCCTATTAACTTTATTTCTATTTTATAGAGAAGATAAAGAAGTTGTTTTTAGTTTGTTGTTGTTTTTATTGCCCATGTTGGCCTTGTCACTAATGGAGTGGGAGCTAAGCGGTTATAAGATACCTATATATTTATGCCTTTTTCTTGTTGGATGCTTTGTGTTTAGCAAAAATAAATTTTTTAAGTCTGTTTATCTAGCATCCTTTTTATTAGCTTTTTGTATATCTGTTTATATTATTTTTGACTGGTTTTTAATATGGGGGGAGACGGGAAAATTTATTCGCTATGCTAATTGGCTTGGGGAATACTATCACCCTGGTTTTTTCTCGATGCTACTCTGTTTTATATTTTTAATGTTTTTTGATCAGTATTTTCTTAATAAAATAGATAAAAATAAAAGCATTCTTGTCTTTTTAGCTGTTTTTATATTTTTTGCTTATGTTGCTTTTCTGGGTGTTATTTTCCAGTCGAGAACGGCATTGCTAGGTGTACTTGCGTATTTTATAGGATTTGCAATATACAAAAAAACCTATTTATATTTCTTTGTAATATTTTTAATAGTCTGCGCAGCCTTGTATTTTACAGAGATAGGCGACTTGGTCGCTAATCGAGGAGCTAGTCATAGAACTGTTATTTGGAAAGAAGTTTGGTTTGATTATATCAATAACTGTAACTACTTTGTGGGTTGTGCGCCCATGAAAAATATTCTTGGACAGTTTGCGCATCCGCATAATATTTATTTATCAATACTGCACAACACTGGAATTATAGGTGCTATCTTATTCTTACTATTCTTTACCCCGCTGATCTATATGATCTTTAAGTATAAGCCTCAGTGGGGATTGTTAGTATTTTATGCACTTCCAACCATTTTGACGGAAAGCGAGACTCTATTTGCAGGTAATAGTGAGTTATGGGTTTATTTCTGGCTTCCTATTCTAATGTGTATGGTCGGCCTTCAACGACCTATCTTTGAGCAGTACAAGTTAGCAAAGGCAAAGCTTCTCTCTTGATCCAGAGGTGTGTGTCCTTTTTTATAATGCTGGCGTCTTAGGTGGTACGTTACTCCCTTAAGGGAGGTTTTATTTTTTTGCGACTATATAGTCGTTTTTAGGTTTTGTAGTTTCGAGGCAGCCAGAATGATCGGTATAAAAAAAATTGCAAGCTACGTTCCCCATGAACGTATTGATAACGTAGCTCAGGCGGAAAAGTTTGATCGTGATGCGGAGTTTGTACGTGTAAAGCTGGGAACAGAAACCTTGGCTATTAAAGCGGCTGATGAAGAAAGCTCTGACTTAGCTGTAAAAGCTGTACAGAACTTGATACACAAAACCCCTGAGTTTGACCTAGAAAAAGTGCAAGCCGTAATTGTCGTAACCCAAAATGGTGATGGCGAAGGCTTGCCACATACCGCGGCTATTGTGCAGGATAAGCTTGGACTAGCAAAAACAATTGCGGCCTTTGATATTGGTCTAGGCTGTTCAGGCTATGTGTATGGATTGTACGCTGCGCAAGGCTTTATGCAGGCGACAGGTATGAAAAACGCGTTACTGATTACAGCTGATCCTTATTCGAAAATTATCAATATGGAAGACCGTGTTACCAGTATGTTATTTGGTGATGCTGCCACCGTTACTTGGTTGGGTGAAGATCCAGAGTGGCGTTTAGGGGCTTGCGACTTTGGCACTGACGGCTCAGGTGCCGAATACTTGGTAACTAAAGGCGGGCATTTTCATATGAATGGCCGTCAAGTATTTAACTTTGCAAGCCAGAAAATTGTGCCTCATATTCAAGGCGTACTTGAAAAAGAGCAGATGCAATTAGAGCAAGTAGATAGTTTTCTGTTACACCAAGGCAGTGCAGCTATCGTTGATGCCATTACCAAGCGTTTGGGTGTAGACGAAAGCAAAGTTATTAAGGATATGATGGGCGTTGGCAATACGGTTTCTTCGTCTATTCCTTTGTTACTAGAACATTATGCCTTCACAAGTAACTGGAGCAATTTAGTGATGAGTGGTTTTGGTGTTGGCTTATCTTGGGCTTCTGCTATTTTATTCCGCACTTAAAGAATCTTTTTTCTATAGCCAGTAATGTCTTTATAGCTTTTTTCAAAATCACCAAAGACTTTGCTGGCAAGCCATGTGTGATCTTCTGCATAGCGCAGCATATGTTTAAAGTTGCGCGTTCGCTGTGATGTTAGCAACGGAAATATTTGTTTTTTGAGGTCGGCAAAGTCAATTAAGCCAAGTTGGTTATCAGGCGTTAATACAATATTGCCAAGATGTATTGAACGAAATAACACGCCTTGTTGATGCAGCTTGGCAATAAAGCTGGCGAGTTGCTCAAAAAGGTTGTTTGGCACTGTTATTTTGTCTGTTTGCAGTTGACGAAGAGTGCGCCCAGGTAAGGGCTGATAATGCACAATATCACGCTCAATTTCTGCAATATGGAATACATTTAGAATTTTAGGCACAGGTACGTCTAAGTTATCTAGGCGTTTTGCATTTTTTGCAAAACGCTCAGCATACGGCCAAAAAGCAGCAGAAGTGAAGGCTCGCTTGCGGCGAAAAAGCTTAATTATGCTACCGTCAGTTAAAAGTAATACCTTTTCACCACAAGTATCTTGCTCAAGAATTTTTGCATCTTTCTTTAACTGTAAAAAATACGCAAGGGGCAATACCTTCATACTTACCTCTGTGTCTGTAATTTTGCAGTTTACTAAAGTTAGGTTTTATTTTCAGCTGAAAGCTTTACCAGTACTGAAACTAATTGCTCTTCCCAGTTATCAGCTGCAACGTTATAAAGAGAAAAAAGTTTATCCATATTTAGTGATGATGAGCTAGGACGCCGAGCAGAGCTTGGATATTGGCTGCTAGATATTGCTTTAAGTTGAGGTTGTTGTGTAACCAGTCCAATGGCCAATGCCTGCTGGAAAATAACCTTAGCAAAATCATACCATGAGCAGTAAGGCGCTCCTGAATAATGGTAAATCCCCCATTCAAGTTGCTGCTGTTCTTTGTAGTTTATCGCCAGTTTCCAGAGTAGTTGGGCAATACCTAATGCTGAAGTAGGGGCCCCGTATTGATCATTAATAATGCTCAGTTCATGTTCTTGGGCAAGGCGTAACATGGTTTTTACAAAGTTTGAGCCATACTCACTAAATACCCAGCTTGTACGTAGGATTAAGGCCTTAGTTGCAATGTTTAAAATTTCCTGCTCGCCGGCTAGTTTACTCGCGCCATACACATTAATGGGCTGGGGAATATCTGTCTCTACATAGGCGGCTGTTTGTTCCCCAGAAAACACATAATCAGTAGATAGATGAAAAATAGGGCAGTCTAGTTTTTGTGCCGCCCAGGCAAGGTGACGACAGCCAAGCTGATTAACCTGGTACGCGCGTGTTGTATCTAGTTCTGCTCGATCAACTGCTGTATATGCAGCCGCATTGATGATTAGCTTGGGTTTAATCTGCTCACTAATCTGCTCAACACAATTAGGCTGGCTAATATCTAACGTTGAGGAGTGGGTACAGGTAAGTTGCCAGTCTTGTGGACAAAGTTGAAGAATAGATTGGCCTATTTGACCAGTAGCGCCACAGAGCAAAACATGCATAAGCTTGTTAAGTTTCCATTGTATGTTGAGTAGAGCAGCAATTTTAGCCCATATCCTATGTTAAACTGCTGCCCGTATTTAGATCTAACCATTAAGGGTGCAAATGCTTAATTATTTTAAAGCCTATCGTGAACGCGGCTGGCAGGATATTTCAGCACAAGAATATAGTGCCGCATGGCAAACCTTTGGTGGTAGTGTAGCAACACATCCCGATATTGTTGAGCGCTTATCTGATTTTGCGCAGTTGCAAGTAAGTTATTTGGGCTGGTTTGAGGGTGAACAATTACAGGCGGCGCTACCTGTCACAGGGCGTTATTTGGCCTTATCTAAAGACTGCTTAAAACATGCCAAGAAACGTCATCTGTTTGATTTAGGTAATGCCGAAATTATTCTTCCTGTAGCGCAAGAAGCTCAGGTTTTATTACGTCATAAAGTACGTTATCTATCTGCGTTAAACAGCCAGCAAATCGTGAGTGCAAAGCCACAAAAAGAATCTTTAGCCTTGGCTCGGCAGCCAGAAGAATACAGTAAAAAATTTCGCTATAACCAAAGGCGTGAGCAACGTTTGTTAGAAGAAGCAGGCGGCAGTTTAGTGCCTATGGAAAACCTGAGTACGCAAGAAATCGCCAGTATTTATACCAGTTTGTTTGAACGACGTTGGGGCTTTCCTGTACCTGGTAAAGGGCACCTTGTTGATGTCTTTAATCTTTTGCGTGAATTTATGGTAGGAAATTTAGTTTATTTGGATAACCAGCCTGTGGCTATCCAGATTCTATACCGTGTGGAGGCGCCAAATTGGGTAAGCCTTGAGTATATTAATGGTGGCGTTGACCCTCAGCAGCGTGAGTTTAGCCCAGGTAGCGTGCTAAGTTTTGTTAATACGCAGGAGCAATGGGCTTATGCTCGAGAGCAAGGTAAAACCTTGCGTTATTCTTTTGGCCGTTCTGATCGTGAATACAAAGACCGTTGGTGCAATAACCACCCTGTTTATGAGGTCCGCTAAATGCATAATCATAAGCAGCAATTATTAAAAAGGCACCGCAAACAAAAGCGCCTGATTTTAGTAGCCGCACTGCTGGTTATTTTAGTTTCAGGGTTCTGGCACTGGTGGCTGATTCCCTGTTTGTTGGTGGTATTTTGGATAGTACATGAGGCTTGGTTGTCTGATCATTTGTTTTATTTGCCAAATGAAGATTACCGCTATCAGTTTCCAGAAACAGCCAAATGTTTTACTACGCAGCTAGTTCAAGGGGCTTTGCTGTTAACTGAGGATCAGCAGCAGCAAATCAGCAGTACAGATACATTATTGTTAAAGATTAGACTGCAAACTTCATGGCTAGGTCGTTTATTTGATCCCAGCATTGTGTTTGCTGATGATCAACAAACCTTTGAGCGCTCAGCTAAAGGTGTGCGTTATTTAAATTTAACAGGGCAGCATGCCGCCTTGGTCGCAGATCAGCTTGTATTTAAAACTCAGTTTTGTAGGCTAGAGGCTCAGGTTGAACTGATTGCCTTTGCCCAGCCTGATTTTACTCGTCAATCTATTATGGTGCTGGCACCTCACGCCGACGATGCTGAGCTAGCTGCCTATGGTGTCTATAGTTCATCTGAAAATAAGAGTGTAATCACCATAACCCAAGGTGAAATTGAAGCAGAAAATTACCAAGTATTAGGCTTAACTCAAGATCAGGCAGCCAAGCTTAAAGGGCGCTTGCGTGCGTGGGACAGTATAATGATTCCCCAGTGGGGCGGTGTTAAGGCTGAAAATACTGTGCAGTTAGGCTACTACTGTTTGCAATTAAACAATATGCAGTCGGCACCAGAGCAAGCCTTCGGCTCTAAAGCGTCAAAAGATAGCGATATACGTTGTGTACGTAATTACAACAGTATTCAGCTTACAAGTGATGCTACAGGTACACCAAGCTGGCAAAACTTAGTGCAGGACTTAGTGGAAGTATTAGCGCACTTTAAACCTGATGTGGTGATTACTCCGCATCCAACCCTTGATCCCCATGCCGACCATGTGGCTACCACAGCTGCGCTATATCAGGCATTAGAGACAGCAGAGCATAAGCCCGAAAACCTACTATTTTACGCGAACCATTTACATGATAACGATCGCTGGCCAATGGGTAATGCTGGTGATGGTGTAGCGCTGCCACCTGCTATGCGTGAATTGGAAGCAGATTCCTTGTGGGCTTTTAACCTGACTAAAGAGCAGCAGCTAGATAAAGCAATGGCCTTAGCTATGCAGCATGATTTACAACCAGCGATGCCATTGAAAAAACGTGTGCGCCGTTATTTGCAGCACTATTTACTAGGGCGGCGCTGGCCAGCTACTGGTGAAAATGAGTTTTTCCGCAAAGCAGTGCGTCGTCATGAGTTATTTTGGGTACGCTCACTGAAATAATCAGCTCAGTGATTGCACTAAATCGCACCATAAAGGCAGTTTGGCGTCTTTTTCCGATAACAAAGGCGCACTTACTATTGGCCAATCAATCCCCAGTTGCGGGTCATTCCAGCGAATCCCAGCTTCATCGCTGGGTGCATAGTAAGCAGTGCATTTATAGTGAAAGACAGCAATATCACTGAGTACATAGAAACCATGCGCATATCCCGGTGGGATCCAAAGTTGCCTTTGAGTATCACCACTTAATTCAAAGCTGCAATGCTGGCCAAAATGTTCAGAATTAGGATTGATATTAACGACCACATCAAAGACCAAACCTTGGGTTACTGTAATAAGCTTTCCTTGCGGATTTGATTTTTGAAAGTGCAAGCCGCGCAGCACGCCTTTATAAGAGCGTGACATATTGTCTTGAACAAAGGGGAGTTGTATTCCCGCTGCTTGATATCGATGCTGCTGATAACTTTCTAAAAAGAAGCCTCGCTCATCTTCAAAAATTTTAGGTTCAAGAAGCATAACATCAGGGAATTTGGTTTGAATGATGTTCATTAATTTAATGGCTAGTCCGCTTTTTCATCTTTCCAGGGCGCCTGCAAATAACGTGTTCGGTTAAAGGTTTCTAGCCATTCAGGCTTAAACACCACTAAGGCCGTAATCACGGTGCCGTTAATAAAGGCTTCTGGGAAAGCAACCAATAATAACATGCCTATAAACTCACTTATCCAAGGTGGAAAGGCGTAGATGCCGTCAATCCAAAGTAAGCCTAAACCCGTGAAGCTGCAAATAATAGCGGTAATGGCGGCTGGGAAGAAGCCAGAGCAGAAAATATAAACAAAGAGATTTTCAGGTTTTAAACGCTCCACCCATTCAGCGCACAAATGCACAATCAGCACAGGAATGAGGGTTACAAGAACGGCATTTAAGCCAAAAGAGGCGAAATCTTGCTTGCCTAAAACCAATAAAGACAGCTGCGCTATAAGCCCTGCTAAAATAGCTAGCGGCCAATTGAGCAAAAGCGTGACAGCGGTCATGCCAATAAAATGAAAGGAAATACCAGAAGGAAAGTCTTTACGAATCATCCATAACAAACATAAACAAAACACGGTACCAAATAGCAGGTGTTGTTTTCGTTGATCACTAAAGAGTTCCACCCAAGGCGCGTTAAATATTGCCCATAGCAGAACAGGAGCATAAATAGCCCAGCCAATGGTTAGCGTAAGTTCGCTTAAAATGCTGCTATCTATCACAGTTAAGGCTCTCTAAGTTACCAGCTAGGCAGTAAAGCTAGCATATAAAGTGCAATAAATTCTTCAGAGTTGCTCGCTTTCTAGGTAAATGCTTGTTTGCCCATTGGGGTAGATCGTAGTTTCAGTTAAACTTAGCCATCTTTTAGTTTTAGAACGACCGTAGTGATGCCTAAGACTTTTTCCGAAATACCATTAGAGCGTCCAGAAACGCCATTGCTAGATCAGATTACAACACCTGAGCAGTTGCGTCATCTGTCAGAAACAGAGCTGTTAACCTTAGCTGATGAGCTGCGTTTGCACCTGTTATGGCGTGTAGGACAAACGGGTGGGCACTTTGCCGCTGGCTTAGGCGTTGTTGAGTTAACAGTGGCGTTGCATTATGTGTTTGATACGCCTGAAGATCGCCTTGTTTGGGATGTAGGGCATCAAGCCTATCCGCATAAAATATTAACAGGACGTCGCGAAGCGATGGACAGCCTGCGCCAAAAAGATGGTATTTCTGCTTTTCCTAAACGCACAGAAAGCATATACGATACCTTTGGTGTTGGGCATTCTAGCACCTCAATTAGTGCGGCTTTAGGCATGGCGATTGCAAGCAAGCTACAAGGCCTAGAGCGTAAAGCAGTAGCTGTTATTGGTGACGGCGCTATGACTGCTGGTATGGCGTTTGAAGCACTTAATCATGCACCAGAAGTAGGTGCTGATATGCTCGTTATTCTAAATGATAACGATATGTCGATTTCTAACAATGTAGGCGGCTTGTCGCATCATCTAGCGCGTATTCTCACCAGTCAAACCTATGCCAGCATGCGAGAGGGCAGTAAAAAAATTCTGTCAAAACTACCAGGTGCTTGGCAGTTAGCGCGCAAAACAGAAGAACATGCAAAAGCTATGTTAGCGCCTGGCATCATGTTTGAGGAGCTAGGCTGGAATTATATTGGTCCCATTGATGGGCATGATTTATCAGCGTTAGTCACCACCTTGCGCAATATGCGTGATTTAAAAGGCCCACAGTTTCTGCATGTGATTACCAAAAAAGGTAAAGGCTTTGCACCTGCCGAAGAAGATCCTATTACCTACCATGCTATTAGCAAAGTGAAATCTAGCTCACCTGCTAAAGGCGGGCCACGTTATTCCAATGTATTTGGGCGTTGGTTGTGTGATATGGCAACGGCTGATGAGCGCTTACTGGGTATCACCCCCGCAATGAAGGAAGGCTCCGACTTAATTGACTTTAGCGAGCGATTCCCAGCGCGCTATTTTGACGTAGCCATTGCCGAGCAGCATGCGGTTACTCTCGCAGCAGGTATGGCTTGTGAAGGCATGAAGCCAGTAGTGGCTATTTATTCAACCTTTTTACAGCGCGCTTATGATCAACTGGTGCATGATGTTGCCTTACAGGATCTTGACGTATTGTTTGCTATTGATCGAGCAGGCTTAGTCGGTGAGGATGGACCAACACATGCAGGAAGTTTTGATATTTCCTACCTGCGCTGTATTCCGAAAATGCTGATCATGACGCCTAGCGATGAAAATGAATTGCGTTTGTTACTCAATACAGGCTATCGCTATCAAGGGCCAGCGGCTGTGCGCTATCCACGAGGTACAGGTCCAGGTGCAGCTATTACGCAGAGCCTAGAACCTGTTGCAATAGGCAAAGCGCTACTACGCCGTCAAGGGCAAAAGGTCGCTATTTTGGTTTTTGGTGTGCAATTGAGTGAAGCTTTACAAGCAGCTGAAACATTGGATGCTACAGTTGTAGATATGCGCTTTGTCAAACCTTTAGACGAGCTCATGGTAGAAGAATTAGCTAAAACCCATTCACTACTAGTAACTATTGAAGAAAACGCCATTATGGGAGGGGCTGGTAGTGCAGTAGGTGAGTTTTTGGAACAGCAACAACAGACTGTGCCATTACTTCATCTAGGGATTCCAGATCGTTATATAGAACAGGCCACGCCAAAGCAAATGCTAGCAGAGTGTGGTTTAGATGCGGCTGGTATTTTAGCCGCTATTGAACAACGTTTATCGTCATAACAAATCATTGAAAGCTGTATTTTGTAAGGTGCGCAACGCTTAAAAGGGAAGTAGATAACCTACGCTGCCCCCGCAACGGTAAATAACCGAATGTGTTTTTCATTGTGCCACTGGCTTGTGCTGGGAAGGCGAAAAACATAGTTATAGCCCGGAGACCTGCCTTACAAAAAAACTAGGTGTTGCGGAGGGCGACACCTCAAGTAAGGTCATAGCTGATCTCTCTTGCCTTCGCCCTCCTCAAAAGCGGTTAACTTTTGGGGAAAATTCATATGAAAAAATATATAGCTATTGTCAGTGTTTTTCTATTTGCACCTACCGTTTATGCTGGCACCACGGAGCCTATAAACTTATCGACAACTACTGTGGTAAATAAAGGAACTGCGCTGCAGAATCCTGTTGCTAGTAGCGTGCAAGTAATTACCCGTGAAGATATTGAAAAGAGTGCAGCAAGTAATTTAGTCGATATCTTACAAGGTAAAGCGGGTATTCAAATAAAAGATAGTATTGGTGATAGGCGGCATGTCTCTTTTAGTTTAAGGGGATTTGGTGAGAACTCAGTAAATAACACTTTATTATTAGTAGATGGCCGACCGCTTAATGAGCCAACTATGAAAGCCCCTAACTTTAATGCCATACCTTTATTTAATATTGAACGGGTGGAAATAATTCGAGGCTCAGGAGCTGTTTTATATGGTGATCAAGCAGTGGGCGGAGTAATTAATATAATTACACGGCAACCACAGGGAACTGGCGGCTATATTGAAGCAACCCGCGGCAGTCAGGATATGGAGGTCTATCGTGGCAATACTTACCTTTCCTTAGATAATGGTTTGTCTGTTTATTTAAGTGGTGTTTCAGGTTCTGGCGATAATTACCGTAAGAATAACCAAACGAACTATGATGATTTTTTTGCCCGTTTACGTTATGACCATGATCTGGGATGGTTATTGTATGAGCATCAAACTTCTCATGATAATTTGCACCTTCCAGGATCCTTAACGTACAAACAGAAAAAGGATAATCGCAGGCAAAGTAGTGCTTTGGATTGGCAAAGTGACAGAACAAAAACAGATCGTTTTGCGTTGCAGCAGAGATTAACTGACGAGCTCACGGCATATTTAGATTATGCAAACAGTAAGCGTAACGGTGAGGTTTTTACTTGGGGCACTGATAAAAAAAATAGTACTGATATAGAGAGCTTTTCTCCCCGGATAACATTGCGTTTGGCAACAGGCACAGAGTTATTAGCAGGCTATGATTATATTAAGAGTGAGGCTAAAGGATTTAATAATAGTACGCAACGCAAAGAAGATTGGTATATCAATTTAAATCAGCCTTTAAATGAAAGGTTATTCTTAACTTTAGGCTACCGAACAAGTAAGGTTGATGATAGTTTTACTGCAAACAATAAGCATCATGGACGTGAAAATAGCACAAGCCTTGGTTTAGTTTGGCAAGCGACAGATAATCTACAGTTTTTCTTAAAACGAGAAGATGTATTGCGTTGGGCGAATGTAGATGATAACGGCTTAGTTCTTCCTCAGGTTGTATATTTAAAACCACAAACAGGCACTTCTTGGGAGTCAGGTCTTGAGTGGGTAGGAAATAAGCAACGTCACAGTTTAAGTCTGTACCGCCTGAATTTAAACAATGAAATTTTTTATGATGCAGTGATTGCTAATCCAGATAGCTTTTATGGATATGGTGCCAATATTAACCTTGATGGTACTAGACGGCAGGGCTTGATGTATGAAGGCAGTTACGACGTGACACAGCGCTTAACGCTATTAGGGCAGTACAGCTTAACAGATGCTCGTTATAGAAAAGGCTCTTATAAGGGGAACGCAGTTGGTGGTGTCGCCCGCCATGCCGCTAGTCTAATGCTAGACTATGCGTTATTGGATGGATTTAATTTGCAACTAGAAGCGGCCTATACAGGCGCTAGCTATTTATCAAGCGATGATGGACACACCCAAGGAAAAGAAGGTGGTTACACGCTATATAATTTAGCCGCGGTTTACCACTATAAAAACTTTTCAACAAAACTACGTGTGAACAATATTTTTAATAAGAACTACAATAGCTATGCTTCAGTTTATGGCTACTATCCAGCCCCCAAACAAGTGGCTGAGCTATCTGTAGGCTACAGGTTTTAATTGAACATATAGGTATTTAAAATAGGTAGGTTGGCCAACGCTAAGTAGGCCAATTTATCTATTTCAATAGAGGCATTCCATCTTCTGCAAAGACAACGCCTAGCTTCTCCAGCTTTTCACGTGCAGCATGATGTACTACGCCTCGCTTTTTAATATCCGCTTCTAATAAACGAAATAGCGTAGCTTGGCTAACGTTGGCGTTATTAATCACTTCTAAGCGCACACCGTAAAATCTATCATTAGCAAAGCAATCTAGGATTTCGGCATCCGCATCAGGATTGGCTGCCGCTGTTGCACGAATAGCTTGGTTGGGGTCCTCAAGAAAAGGCGCTAACTCCTCTCTACAACTAGCACCACAGGCTGCTATATAGCGTTGTTGCTCTTCTGCTTTTTGTTCTGCTGTTTTCTTAGCCATAAATAGTATAGGTCACCTTAAATTAGCTACAACCACTATACGCGTTTAGCCAAGGCGACTTGTTCAAATACAACTAAGGCTAATTGCCCTTTTAGCAAGGCACGAATATTGGCGTGGTCGGTGTGCTCTGGTGTTGTTAACACATGACGATAATGCTCGCCATAAGCCAGCAAGGCTTCTTCTTTACTAAAGCCCTCCAATAGCGCCAAAGCTAAAATTTTGCCGCTACCTTGGTTTGTATTAGCAGCATTTATTACGCCATTGTTACTAAAAGCACTGGGCGTATAGCAATAATGGCGATCAATAAAATCTAGCATCTGGGCAAAGCTAAAATTGCTTTGATGCAATGCCGCACGTAATTGGCTAAGCTTATTCATTGGGCTTGTTTTTGGCAAAACTAGCCAGCTGCTCGGTAGAAGCTTCTTTTTGATATTCAGCTTTCCATTGTGCATAAGGCATGCCGTAAATCTCAGTACGGATAGTTTCTAAATCCAAAGTAACCCCACGCTCTTTGCCTTCTGCAACATACCACTTGGATAAACAGTTACGACAAAATCCAGCTAGATTCATTAACGCTATATTTTGTACATCAGTGCGTGATTGTAGATGAGCGACAAGGCGGCGAAAGGTGGCTGCTTCAAGTTCTAGACGTTGTTGTTCAGTCATAATAGGCTCTTGAATAAAGGCTAGCTAAATACCAGCCTTAGTAGGTTAACGATTATGGTTGATGAGCTGTAAAAACTCTTGGCGTGTAGTGCCTGAATTACGGAAAGCACCTAGCATACTTGATGTCGTCATAATAGAGTTTTGCTTTTCCACGCCACGCATCATCATGCACATGTGCTTAGCTTCAATCACCACACCTACACCAGAAGCTTGAGTTATTTCTTGAACCGCATCGGCAATTTGTCGCGTTAGATTTTCTTGAATCTGTAAACGGCGAGCAAACATATCCACAATACGAGCGATTTTTGACAAACCAACAACCTTGCCTGTGGGTAAGTAAGCCACATGCGCCTTACCGATAAAAGGCAGTAAATGATGCTCGCACAATGAATACAGTTCGATATCACGCACTATAACCATTTCATCGCTTTCAGACTCAAAAAGCGCGCCATTAACTACTTCCTCTACAGTTTTGCTATAGCCATTACAAAGGTACTGCATTGCCTTGGCTGCACGCTTAGGGGTATCCAGCAAGCCTTCGCGATCGGGGTCTTCACCTAGCTGTACAAGGATTTCACGGTAGTGTTTAGCAATATCGTCACACATAATAACTCCGAAACGGTACTGAGTTTTGTCAGTACGACCGGTTAACAGAAAGCGGGTAGAATGCCAATTTATCCTTTCAAGAGCTAGTTTATTTATTTAAATTGGACTATTAAATCCATTCATTTAGATATATCTGAGACATTGAATAGAGAAAAACGGTGTTTTACGCTTGCTTTTTTTAGTTAAAAATTGAAAGGATGAGAGAGCCTTGTCGCTAAGAAATGCCTCTTCTCAAGGGTTCAGGCATAATAGAATCCATATCTACTAATAATTAAGGATAACCAATGAAACTGGTAATTATTTCTGGCACAGTCTTTGGTACATCAGAAGAAGTCGCCTATCACGCAGAAGAAAAGCTCAAAGAGCAGGCTATAGAGGTTGTGTATAACTCACGAATTACCTATGAACAATTAATCGCAGAGCAAGCGGATGCTGTATTGTTTATTTGTTCAACCACTGGCATGGGCGAACTGCCAGATACTATTTATCCAATCTTTCAGGCCTTAAAAGAAAATGCCCCCAATTGGCAGGGGTTACCAAGCGGCGTTATAGCATTGGGCGATCAAAGCTATGGTCCTACTTTTTGCGGCGCGGGTGAGCAAATTAAAGAGCTGCTAGAGGAATTAGGCACTCAGCCTGTACTTGATATGCTGCGTCTAGATGCCAGTGCAACTGTCACGCCAGAGCTAGATGCCGAGCCATGGCTAGCTGAGTTTGCGGCAAAGCTAAAGGCGTAATATGACACTTAACAAAAGGCGCTCCACAGTAGCGCCTAGTATCAAACGCCGTAAAGCCAGCAAGCCACAGCCAAAGGTAACCCGTTTATTACTGCTAAATAAGCCCTATGATGTGCTCAGCCAGTTTAATGATGAACAAGGGCGAAAAACCCTCAAAGACTTTGTCAAAGTACCAGATGTTTATCCAGCTGGGCGTTTAGATAGAGACAGTGAAGGCTTAATTCTGCTTACCAACAATGGGCGTTTACAAGCGCAAATAGCTGATCCTAAATTTAAATTAGAAAAAACCTATTGGGTACAGGTTGAAGGCATTCCTAATCCTGAGCAGCTTAGCCAGCTAAGCCAAGGTGTTGTATTAAAAGATGGCATAACCTTACCCGCCCAAGTCCTGCCAATTGAAGCGCCTGAGTTATGGCCACGTAATCCGCCTGTGCGTTTTCGCCAAAATATTCCTACCGCTTGGTTATCTATTTCAATCAAAGAAGGGCGCAACCGACAAGTAAGGCGTATGACAGCCGCTGTCGGCTTGCCCACATTACGCTTGGTTCGAGTGCAAATTGGACCTTGGTGTTTAGAGGGTTTAGCGCAAGGTCAATGGCGAGAAGTAGACCACGCAGTATTAAACACTAAAGCCCGATAAGGGCTTTAGTATTGTTAGTAAAATGAGGTAATTATTTCAATACCTTGGGTAACAACCTGTTTCCATGCATTACCAATTTCAGTTGTATATTCAGGGTCTTGATCAGCAATAGTAACAAGTAAGGCTTTAAGCCATAGCTGATAAAGTTCAGGGCGAATATTTAAATGCTCACGTGAATGGCTGGCGCCTAGTGCACGTAGCTTGGTATCAGGCATACCGCGAGCATAAAGCACAATGTTTAAAATGCCTTGGCGCAAAAGTAATTTTTGCCCTGCCATTTCGGTATTGGTAAATTTATCTTTAATTTCTGGGGAGCTACTGAGAAAGTTTTTATAGAATAAATCAAAAAACTCAGGTTGAGCACAACAGCGACCATAGCTTTGCATAACAAGGTCAGGGGCATTTATCACTTTATATTTTCCTATTGCAGACTAGGCAGCCTAAGCTGCCTAAGTCGAACTGCGTTACCTGTTAATAGGGTAGAAACGCGGTAACTACTACTTTAATAATGAAACCTAAAACGCCTAATCCCAGAGCGAAAAACAAAATCGCAGTGCCAAAGCGTCCTGCTTTGGATTTTTTGGCTAAATCCCACACAATAAATGCCATAAAACAGATAAGCCCACCAATAAGAACGGCGGTCATCAGTTCTTCAAGTACTTCTGGTTCCATAGTGCCTCCAAATGCTTTAGGTGTAATAAGGAGGCTGCGCACGCAAATGTTTAGTACTTATAGTAGTACTTTTAAACATAAAAATAGCACAGCAAGCTACTCATCATTATACGTAAAAATTATCAATATAGGCAGATAAGCTTTGCAAATAAGATGAGCGCTGTAGGCTAAAAACTACTTGTTTTTTAAGTGGTCTAGTGGCAGACAAGTGCTTAATTGAATATTATTCAAAACGAAGCTAGAGCGTACGCTGGTTACGCCCTCTATGCGCGTCACCTTATTCAAGAGAAACTGTTGGTAGTGCTCCATATCGGGCACCACTACTTTCAACTGATAGTCTGCGTCCATGCCTGTAATCAGGCTGCACTCTTGTACTTCCGGCCACTGTAAAATATGGCTTTGGAAGTTAGCAAAACGCTCAGGCGTATGGCGATCCATACCAATTAGCACATAAGCGGTTAAGGTTAAACCTAGTTTTTTAGGGTTCAGTAAAGCAACTTGGCGAGTAATATAGCCATCATCTTCAAGTTGTTTTACGCGACGAGAACAAGGAGATGGCGATAAACCAATGCGTTCTGCGAGTTCTTGATTTGATACACGAGAGTCGGCCTGTAGTTCTGCTAAAATTCGTAAATCAAAACGGTCAAGATTGTCCATTGTCTTATGCCTTTAGGTATAAATTGCGCATTTTAAATAAAAATTAGTTAATAGTTGCGCATATTACTTTAAATGAGCATGTTTTAGCAAGCACCTTTCGGTGGGGTTTGTCTATTATATACCCAATGTCACCGCTCAATGAAAAACAACAACAATAAATACATGCAACAAACCCAATCAGGTTTTTGGAGCCAGCTTTTAACCAAAAAGTGATAGGCCATTGAGTACACTAGCCCAATCAGGAAAGTGAAAGACAGCATCTGATATCAGGCAGAGCAAAAGAGTGGAAGCAGTCAAGTAGTCAAAAAAGGAGAGCCTTAGGGTTGCTCCTTTTTTTGTGGCTGCAAAAAGTAGGCTTAAACTATTAAAGAGTATTTCTCTGAGTCTGAAACAGTCTTTAGTACTCAAGCTAAAAGGGTGTTTGCGCAAAAGCAGAAAGTTTCTCAGAATAATTCCAGTGCAGCATTCCGGTAGGGCAATGTTGCTCCTAGCTACCGCTTAATTCTTCAAGGCTAGAGTGGTTCTTAGCATATCAGGCAAAACCTACAGGATTATGTACACAGACTTTAATCCCCTCAAAAGCGGGGCTTCTCTCTGAGTCTTCATTCAGGTAAGTGGGGCTCGATTCTTCGGTCTTAATCCCCTCAAAAGCGGGGTATCTATCTGAGATAATGTCCTTTCGCGCTACAACGAAATCACTGTGTCTTAATCCCCTTAAAAGCGGGGCTTCTCTCTGAGTTAAAGACGATAAGTTAACATCAGAATCAGTGGTGTCTTAATCCCCTCAAAAGCGGGGTATCTCTCTGAGACCAACCTAACGTACCAACAATTAGCCGAGTACGGTCTTAATCCTCTGAAAAGCGGGGCTTCTCTCTGAGGCAACTGCCGAGGCGATCAGTTCTATCGAAGGTGGTCTTAATCCCCTTAAAAGCGGGGCATCTCTCTGAGACAGAACCAGATCCCGATCGTACTCCTTGTTATGTCTTAATCCCCTTAAAAGCGGGGCATCTCTCTGAGAGTAGCCTAAAAAAATAACCAATAAAATCAAGATATTAAAAAGGGTTTTTGTGGGTTAAAAAATGAGCAGAAAAAGTTGTCTGTTTTTTGATCAATTTTTAGCAATGTAAAAAATAGATTTAAATAC
>NZ_JAZDRH010000037.1:0-19470 GCF_047470865.1 Pseudomonas sp. F1_0610 | reverse complement strand
GAATATGCTGGAGACCTAGATTCTGATGTTATTAATGTAGAGGATATAGATGAAGTTAGAGATGGGATAAGTGGCGTTGTATGGAAGATTTTTCATTACGAAAAAATAGATATAAATGAGTTTAAATGTTTAGTTGAAGCAGCGCTTGCAGGAACAGATAATTATGAGTTTTTGAAATGACTAGATTGCTCTACCAATGGTGCTTGGAATGATGATGAGTCTCCAGTGAAATTTAAATGGGTGTGTGAGTGTTTTTTAGAAGATATTGAATACTACTCAAACAATAGACAAGACTGGGAGCGTACATAGACTTCATCTGCCACTATCGTTATTGAAGAAGTTTTCAAAAATAGCAAGGAATGTAAAGCTAAAATGCGCAAGGCTACCAAGCCTATAGCGACCTAAGCTACCGCGTCCTTGCTAAAGCAGAAACGGGTATTGGCTACAAAACCAGCCAAAGCAAGCAAGAAAGCAGCTACGCGCTTTCCCAGCAGAACAACCTTACAGCTGGCGGCAATATCACGCTGACCAGTACAGAAAACGGTACTTGCATTACCGCTATCGCTACCATTTGCAGCATCAGAGCTATTATCGCCTAAACTTTGGGGGTTATTACTTAAGTGAGATATTTAATATGGATTGTTAGCTATGCGTTATTAATGGGCTGCGTTGTTCCACCAGCTTTTCATGGGCAATATGACTACCCTGAAGAAATTGTGCGTTATCAAAAGAAAGAATCCATAGGTCATACAGACCCTGAACAGCGTATGAAAGATTTAGTTGCTTGTGGTCTGCCAGAAAATGTTGAAAAACCTATGTTTCAACTGAGAGCCACTCTACCAGGAGAAAGCGGTGTAGAATCTGAGTTAAGGTATTATAAGTTAAATGACTGTATGCGAGAAAAAGGATATTTAGTTATCTCATTTGTTGCGTGTGGGCAAAAAGTAAGGAAGTTTGGAATATGCAAATAAATAGGTTTTTAAAATTATTTTTTATTGGTTTGTGTGGCTTTTTGTTGTCAGCTTGTAGTCTCTATTTAACCGAGAAACAACAATATATAGATAGAGATAATGATGACACTATCGAAAATCTTAAATGGTTTCCTGCTGTTATGGTTTGTGTAAACAGAGAAATTCCGCATGCTAAAGCAGTATTGGCTGAATATAAAAACTTGCCACAATATTATAACTATAATTTTTATACTGAAAGCCATATTTATAATAGATGTATTATAGAAATGGGGAGTTATAACTTTAGAGATGGCGTAGATAGGTATTTTCATAGAATTTATTATAGAAGATTAAATCTTTTCCCTGTTGAGTGGCCGGAAGGTTATAATCCTGATAATTTAGGTTTTAATTTGATGCGTTAATTTTCCAGCTTAGCTTTATAATATCGCCAGAAGTGATAACGGTACTTGCATTACCGCTATCGCTACCATTTGCAGCATCAGAGCTATTATCGCCTAAACTTTGGGGGTTATTACTTAAGTGAGATATTTAATATGGGTTGTTAGCTATGCGTTATTAATGGGCTGCGTTGTTCCACCAGCTTTTCATGGGCAGTATGACTACCCTGAAGAAATTGTGCGTTATCAAAAGAAAGAATTTATAGGTCATACCGACCCTGAGCAACGTATGAAAGATTTAGTTGCTTGTGGTCTGCCAGAAAATGTTGAAAAACCTATGTTTAAATTGAGAGCCTCTATGCAAGGAGAAACCAATGTAGAGCCTGAATTAAGATATTATAATTTAAATGAGTGCATGCTAAGAAAAGGGTATTTGTATATATCTGATATAGCTTGTGGGCAAAAAGTAAGGAAGTTTGGAATATGCAAATAAATAGGTTTGTAAAATTATTTTTTTTTGGTTTTTTTGGACTTTTATTGTCAGCTTGTAGTCTCTATTTAACTGAGAAACAACAATATATAGATAGATATAATGACGACACTATTGAAAGCCTTAAATGGTTTCCTGCAGTTATGGTTTGTGTAAACAGAGAAATTCCACATGCTAAGGCAGTATTGGCGGAGTATAAAAATTTACCAGAGTATTATCAGTATAATTTATATGCTGAAGATTATATTTATGATAGATGCATAGTTTCAATGGGGAAATATAATTTTAGAGATGGCGTGGATAGGTATTTTTATACAGTATATTATAGAAGATTAAATCTTTTCCCTGTTGAATGGCCGGAAGGTTATAATCCAGATAATTTAGGTTTTAATTTGACGCGTTAATTTGCAGCTTAGCTTTATAATATTACATGGTAGAAATACAAAACTAAAAGAAATATCGCTACTCAAACAATCGACAAGACTGGGAGCGTACATAGACTTCATCTGCCGCTATCGTTATTGAAGAAGCTTTCAAAAATAGCAAGGAATGTAAAGCTAAAATGCGCAAGGCTACCAAGCCTATAGCGACCTAAGCTACGGCGTCCTTGCTAAAGCAGAAACGGGCATTGGCTACAAAACCAGCCAAAGCAAGCAAGAAAGCAGCTACGCACTTTCACAACAAAACAACCTTACGGCTGGCGGCAATATCACGCTGACTAGTACAGAAGGTGATATTCATTTACAAAACACTCACGCCAGCGCTAAAAACACCCTCACCTTAGATTCAGCCCAGCACATAGTGCTTGAATCAGGCCAAAGCCAACAACACTCAAAAGGCCGCTCTAGTAACTCAGGCGCTAGTATTGGGGTAGGTGCGTCCGTAGGCGCACAAACCGGTGTTTATGCCTATGCTGAATTTGGCGTAGGTAACAGCAAAAACAAATCCGACAGCAACACCTACAATCAAACCGTTTTACAAGCGATATAAGAACTGAGCAAGGGTTGGCATAGTAATGGATCTTTATTCGAGGAAAATCATTAGTTGGGCGTTTTCAGATAGAGCAGACTCAAAGTTAGTGCGACGAGCCTTACAGCTAGCTATTGAAAAAAGAAGGCCAAAGGAGAATTTAGTTCTTCATTCAGATTAAGGGGGGACGGTGCAGCCGTGAAGCATTCCAGTCTTGCCTTCAATATCACGCTATAGCAGCCAGTATGAGCCATCACATTTAATTATTTTTAATTTTTATGAGTGCTATAAAAAGCCCGAAGCAGATTGTCCGCTTCGGGCTCTATTTTTGCAGTAAAACAATGTTGTCCAAAAGCTGCCCAACTGTAGCTAAATGTGGACATTTATAGACAGTTTTTGGACAGTATTTTTAATCTAAGCTATTGATTTTACTGGCTTTGTCTGGTGGAGCCGGGGGGATTTGAACCCCCGTCCGTCAGTACTCTGCTATCGGTTCTACATGCTTAGCCATCTCTACTGAGTTAACTCCGCACGGCCCGAGTGGCAGGGTGCTTGGAGCGAGCTGTGTAAGTTTTAGTCGTTACGTCCACAGCGAACTTGGCGACGATCCTGTTCTATCTGACAGTCGTTTCGGGTTTACAGGCATCCCCTAGCGACTGCTAGCTGATTAAGCAGCTAGAGCGTAGTTGTCGTCGTTGGCAACTATACAGTTTGCAACAGCGGATTTACGAGATCTGTTACCAACTCGGCATGCCCCTCAAGTTTCGCAACCGGCGTCGAATCCTAATCGGCCCCTGTGCCCAACTTTTGGGTGTCGACAAATGGTACAGCAAAATAATGCAGAAGTCGACTCAGGTTGCTAAGTTAGCGAGCTGAATTTAGACAATAGTCAGTAACTTTCAATTGCTTAGACTATTTATTATGTCTAGATCACCAGACAGGCTGTGTGTCAATAGGAATACCTTGAAATTATAAAAACTAGCCTTATCTATTAGACATTAAGGCAAGAAATAGGCTGTTTGCTGACTTGCTAGATTAAATTGAGAGGAATTTCTTATGCGTATAGATCGTTTTACTAGCCAATTGCAAATGGCATTATCCGATGCGCAGTCAATGGCCATCGGGCATGATCATGCGGCAATAGAACCATTGCATATCATGTTGGCGTTGCTAGATCAGCAAGGCGGCAGTGTTCGTCCTTTGCTAATGCAAGTCGGTTTTAATGTTAATGGTTTACGACAAGAGTTACAGAATAAGCTAGACCAATTAGGAAAAATCCAGCATCCAACAGGAGATATTAGTTTATCGCAAGATAGTGCGCGGTTATTAAATCAGGCGGATCGTTTAGCTCAACAAAGTGGTGATCAGTACATTTCTAGTGAAATGGTATTGATTGCGGCGATGGATAACAACACGGCTTTAGGTAAGGTGTTATTGGCGCAGGGCATTACACGTAAAGCGTTAGAAAACGCAATTAATAATCTGCGTGGCGGGCAAAATGTGGATGATCCTAATGTAGAACAATCACGCCAAGCGTTAGATAAGTACACTATTGATATGACTGAGCGTGCTGAGCAAGGCAAGCTTGATCCTGTTATTGGCCGAGATGACGAGATTCGTCGCACTATTCAAGTGTTGCAACGTCGCACAAAAAATAATCCAGTGCTTATTGGTGAGCCAGGTGTAGGTAAAACCGCTATTGTTGAAGGTTTGGCACAGCGTATTGTCAATGGTGAAGTACCCGACGGCCTACGTGGCAAACGCTTACTATCGCTGGATATGGGGGCCTTAATTGCAGGAGCTAAATTCCGTGGTGAGTTTGAGGAACGTTTAAAAAGTCTGTTGAATGAACTGGCCAAACAAGAAGGGCAGGTGATTCTTTTTATTGATGAAATCCATACCATGGTTGGCGCAGGTAAAGCCGATGGGGCTATGGATGCAGGAAATATGTTAAAGCCTGCGTTAGCGCGTGGTGAGCTGCATTGTGTGGGTGCAACTACGCTAGATGAATACCGTCAATTTATTGAGAAAGATGCTGCCTTAGAGCGTCGATTCCAAAAAGTATTAGTGGATGAGCCAAACGAAGAAGACACCATTGCTATTTTGCGTGGCTTAAAAGAGCGTTATGAGGTGCACCATAAAGTGCGTATTACTGATGGCGCTATTATCGCGGCGGCGAAGCTTTCCCATAGATACATTACTGATCGTCAGCTACCTGATAAAGCTATTGATTTAATTGATGAAGCAGCGAGTCGTATCCGTATGGAAATCGACTCTAAACCAGAAGCACTCGATCGTTTGGAGCGTCGTTTAATTCAGCTAAAAATTGAACAAGAAGCACTTAAAAAAGAGTCAGATGATGCCTCTTTACAGCGTTTGCAAAAACTTAAAGATGAGATTGCTGAGTTAGAACGTGAATATGCTGATCTTGAACAAATCTGGAAATCTGAAAAAGCCGCTGTGCAAGGCAGTGCACAAATTAAAGACAAACTAGAAAAAGCCCGTATTGAGCTGGAAATGGCCAGTCGCAATAGTGATTTAGCACGTATGTCTGAATTGCAATATGGCGTTATTCCTCAGTTAGAGCGTGACTTGGAATCTGTAGATGAGCACAGCAAAGTAGAACATCAACTACTGCGCAATGAGGTAACAGATGATGAGATTGCTGAAGTAGTCTCAAAGTGGACGGGCATTCCTGTAGCCAAAATGCTTGAGGGGGAGCGAGAAAAGCTATTGCGCATGGAGGAACAGTTGCATAAACGCGTCATTGGTCAAGATGAAGCAGTAATTGCTGTTTCTAATGCGGTGCGCCGTTCACGTGCTGGCTTAGCTGATCCTGATCGTCCAAGTGGTTCTTTCCTATTTTTAGGCCCAACGGGTGTTGGTAAAACAGAACTTTGTAAAGCCTTAGCTGAGTTTTTATTTGATACTGAAGAGGCCATGATCCGCATTGATATGTCGGAGTTTATGGAAAAACACTCAGTTGCTCGCTTAATTGGTGCTCCACCAGGCTATGTAGGCTATGAAGAAGGTGGTTATCTGACAGAGGCTGTACGCCGCAAGCCGTATTCTGTAGTACTGATGGATGAAGTGGAAAAAGCCCATCCTGATGTATTTAACGTGTTATTGCAGGTGCTGGAAGATGGGCGCTTGACCGATAGCCAAGGTCGCACAGTAGACTTCAGAAACACTGTTGTGGTGATGACGTCTAACCTTGGTTCTGTGCAGATTCAAGAGTTAGTCGATGACCGAGAGGCTCAGCAGGCGGCAGTGATGGATGCAGTAACTAGCCATTTCCGCCCTGAATTTATTAACCGTATTGATGAGTTAGTGATTTTTGATCCATTAGCTAAAGAGCAGATTGCAGGTATTGCAGATATTCAATTGCAGCGCTTGCGCAAACGTTTAGCTGAGCGTGATCTAAACTTAACTATTGAGCCAGAAGCTATGACTAAGTTGGTGGCTGTGGGCTATGATCCTGTGTTTGGTGCGCGTCCGTTAAAACGTGCAATTCAGCGTTGGATTGAAAATCCATTGGCACAGCAGATTTTAGCAGGAGACTTTATGCCAAATACAACTATTCATGCCAAATTGGAAGCCGATGAAATAGTGTTTAAGTAAATATACTTAAAATAGTATGCCGCCTATAGGTAAAACATTAGGCGGCATTTTTTTTGCAGTTGTTTAAAGGGATTTGCAAATAACGGTTTTGTTTTAAAATAATGTAAATAAAGTAAGCTAATAATTAACGCCTATATTCCAATCATTAGGAAATGTGAGCCGTTTCGGTGGTTGGTCTAATTTAATAGTCATAGTTAGGCGATTTTTCAAGGGTGGTGTTTGGCCAGAAACAGGGGAAAGGCTGGCGTTATAAGTATAATTAAATTGCCAAAGCATAGGCTTTACGAAGCGAATATCTACTGTTAATAATAATTCATCATGGCAGTTATCTTGGGCTTTTTTGTAATCGTTTTCTGAAAAACAGGCTCGGGTAAAACTATCGACATAAAATGGATATCCATGAATAAATGCTTGTGTGTTTCCTTCTTGTTTTAACTCATAAAAATCAGCTAGTTGTATATTTGCACCGCCACCTGAATACATTTCGTTATACTGATGAATCCAAGTAACAGCATAGCGATGCTCATCCATTACAAAGAGTTTAGGGTAGATAAAATATGAAATATCTACGTAATCTTCTGAATTATTATCCGCTTGTTCGATAGACCACTGCTGGCTGAGTTTTAAACCATTTGGGCTGGCAATAAATAGCGCTATGTGATTATCAAATAACAGCCAAATAGTCTGGTTAGTTGTTCTAATACTGCGCCATTTTGATTGGTTAGTGCATAAAGTTTGGAGCTGATGACAAATTTGCTGTTGTTCTTGAGTTGTTAATAAGTCAGGTTTAAATTCTAAATGCGCCAAAGGCGCAGACTGGGCTAGCTCCGTAAACCCTAAAAGAAAAAATATAAAAATGCAGGTTGTGTAATGCTGGAAATAATTTTTCATGAATTTACCTAGGTGATGTGCTGAACATAAAAGGTAAAACAATGCAGGGCGATGTTAGATGTAAATCAGAAGGCTAAAAATCCGATATTAGTTTTAATATCGGATTTTTGATTGGAACTACAACCTAAGTAAATTGTTACAGTAACTTAGTTAGGTACACGGAAATGCTCTTGCGTCATTAAGTCGATACCGCATTCAAGGTTTTCAATCCAAGCTAAGAATTGATTAATCATTTCCTTACCTTTAAATGGTCGACCATGCTGTGGAACAATCATGTCAACATCTAGCGTGCGAACCATGTTTGCCCAGTATTTACATACTTTATGGCTCACCATGTAGCGGCGATGGAAACCTTCCATATGTGTAATATGTTCAGCAAAGTTAGTTACTGGCTGGGCATCCTCTACTAAAGAAGCCCCCATGTCACCAGAGAACAAAATTTTACTGATTGGGTCATACAGTTGGAAATTACCAACGGAGTGTAGAAAATGGGCAGGAATTGCTTTTAAGCGTGCTTCACCTAACTTGAAGGAAGCGCCACCATCAGGTAAGGCAATAACGCGATCAGTTGTGCTAATACCATGGCTAATGGTTAAGTAGCCGGCGGTTAAATGAGGTAAAAAGCGAGCCCATAGTTTGGACGTAATTACTTTGGCTTGAGTATGCAGTAGCCATTTATCAAGCGCCGCAATAATGTCTGGGTCTTGGTGAGACGCAAAAATATAGCTCAAATCTTTAAAATTAATATGTTTTGAGATTTCCAAAGATAGAGGCGTGTAGGTTAAATCCCCACCAGGATCTAACAATAATGATTGATTGTTGTTAGTGATTAGAAATTGGTTAGATTGAATACCATCTCCACTCACTAGATCATCAAACTGCAGGCACTGATGAGTACCATTATCAAACAGCACAATAGGTTCACGACTCATTACGGCTTTACCTTAGAAAAATATGCATTCACTATGCCAGTGCAGTTTTTTAGGGCTCTGATTTATATCAAACGCAGAGCCGTTAATGCATTGGATAATCGTTTATGGCGTGGATAACGTGACAGGTTTAAAATTTCACGGTCACGCTTCCAGTCTGCTAAGTGTGGACTTTGAACTTTATGCATTGTGCTTACTAATTCAAATGCAAGGTCTTCAAACTGCATAAAACCTGACTCAAGTAACAAATGCATGCTAGGTTCATTCGTAGGAATGCTAAGTGCTTGGCGAATACAGGCTAGAATTCCTGTCAGGCTTGTGATTAATGTATGTGGCCATTTTTCTTCAATGGCGCAACTGTATAACCAGCCTGAAAGTGCTGCGAGCACATAAGCATCTTCAAGGATACGAAAGCGTTTGGCGTAATCATCCCAGCCGTCACCTGGTAAGCGCAGCGCAGGCGTATCGCTGAGTGTGATTTTTCCATGGGAAATATCAGGTAAAAAAGACAGTGCTGGTAGCTCTGTAACGACAAGATTCTTAGCCTCTTTAGCAATTAAACAGGCCTCTAGTTGTACAGGCTGTTCTTTTTGCTCAATGCGAGCTAATACAATAAACCAGCTGGCGAAGGTGGCACAGGTGGCAAAATCTTTAAAACCAGTGACTTTTCCTTGATCTAGGCGTGTATTGAGCTCACTAGGCTGTACTTTACGTTCTTCACTAATACAGAACGCTCCAATGCCATCTGGTGCATCAGGTAGCAGGTCATGTAAAGCTGCTTGGTAGCCAGCGAAAAACGCATAGCTAGGGTTAAGTGCAGCACGTCCGCCAAGCACAGAAAAATCAAATGGAGTGTCTAGCGAAACTAAATCTTTAAGTTGGTTAAACCACGCAGGCAAAGGTTGCTTTGGCAACTTTGTTACAGGGCTTAGAAGTTTAGTCCATAGCATTTTAAAACTCTCTATTGCCTCGTAAGTGTAATAATATTGACATATTTAGCTCCTACTTTTAAGTTGAACTTAAGAAGGTTTTTGCTCTCTGTATCATAGGGCGAGCGACAAGGAGACTAACTATGTCAAGTGTTACAGCTCAGAAAGATACTAATATTCCACGTTTTTATGCTGTGCGGCTCATTACTCCTGAAGCCATTCAAGAGGCTCAGGCACTACGTTATCAGGTATTCAGCGAAGAGTTTAAGGCTGAAATAACCTGCCAAGAGCCAGGGTTAGACATCGATTCGTTCGATCAGTTCTGTATGCATCTTGGTGTTAGAGAACGAAATTCAGGGCAATTGGTAGCTACCACACGCATTCTTAATAGCCAAAATGCTAAAAAGATCGGTTCATTTTATAGTGAACATGAGTTTCATTTACACGGCTTAGATCAATTATCTGGTGATGTGCTTGAAGTTGGTCGCACTTGTGTTGCGCAGAAGTACCGTAATGGAGCAACTATAGCTGTACTATGGGCCGAACTGGCACAGGTCATGAAAGAAGGCCGTTATTCCTATTTAATGGGCTGTGCTAGCGTTTCTATGAATGATGGAGGCTACCAAGCTTACGCTATTACTCAGCAATTAAAGGCAGAGTACTTTTCAGATGAGTACATTCAAGCCGTGCCTAAAAAAACCTTACCGGATTTAGGAACATTTGATAATGTAGTGAGCGTTCGCATGCCGCCATTGTTAAAAGCTTATATGCGCTTAGGTGCTAAAATCTGTGGTGAGCCTTGTTGGGATCCAGAGTTTAATACAGCTGATTTATTCATTCTGCTTAAGCGTAATCAGTTGGCTCAGCGTTATGTGCGGCATTTTAATGCAAGCTACTAATTCCTAAAGGAGTAACATGGTTATATTGAAAGCGTTGCGCTTTGCTTATAGGGTGCTTACCTTAACACTGGTGCTACTGCTAGCTATGATTATGTTACTTAATATTAAGCTGCTAAGTTTATTAGGTAAAAAATCATTAACGGCTTACAAACAGCAATGCACGCAGCGCTTTATGCAGCTGTTGTGTTTTGTTTTACCTGTGCATATTAAACAAACAGGAAAGCTGCCTAATTTACCTATGTTATGGGTCAGCAATCATATCTCTTGGTTGGATGTAATGGTTATTGGACAGTTGCAACCACTCTCTTTTTTATCTAAAGCTGAAGTACGTAATTGGCCTGTGTTTGGTTGGTTAGCTCAGGGTTCTGGTACGCTATTTATACAGCGAGGGCAAGGCCAGCAGAATCAGATAACAACACAAATTGCTGAATATTTGGATAAAGGCTATAGCCTAGTGTTGTTTCCAGAAGGAACTTCAACTGATGGACAAAGCGTAAAGAAATTTTATTCACGTTTATTGGCGGCCAGTATTGAAACTATGGTCCCAGTACAGCCTGTAGCACTGACTTATATTCGTGAAGGAAAACGTGACACTATAACACCCTATGTGGGGGATGATGTTTTTGCCAACCATTTATTAGCCGTGTTATGGAATGATTCCTTTACGGTAAATATCCAACTGCTTAAACCTATAGGGGTGCAGTGCCGTACGCGTACTGAGGCATCTAATCTGGCTTATGAGGGAATTAGAAAGGCAGTTGCAGAGCAGTGGTTACAGTATGATCCAGTAGAAACTGTAGCGCCTGACTGCCAAAAGGCTAGTTAGGGAAAATAGGGGCTGCTATGATTATTCTTTTTGAGACGATTTATGATGCATGCAGTTGCCCGTTTACGAGAGCAAAGACAGGCTGTTAGTAATAAACCTTTTCGCGCGCGCGGTTGTTTAGTAGAGCGCTGCCCTTCATGTCGTGTGGCACTAAAATACTGCATCTGTAAGTGGCAGAAACAGGTGCTAACGCACTGTGGTATTTGCTTATTAATGCATGATAAAGAACCTTTGAAACCAAGTAATACAGGATGGCTAATTGCCGATGTGGTACCAGATACCTTTGCTTTTTTATGGTCGCGTACCCAGGTAGATGAGAAACTATTGGCATTATTAGCAGATCCCCAGTGGCAACCTTATGTGGTTTTTCCTGAAGAGTATGCCGAACCTGAGCAGGTAGTGCATTCAGTAACGCGCAATCACGAAACGAGCAAGAAACCTTTATTTATTATCTTGGATGCTACTTGGCTCCAAGCTCGTAAAATTTTTCGTAAATCGCCCTATTTAGCTAATTTTCCTGTTTTAAGTTTCCAACCTGAACACTTATCACACTATCAATTGCGCCGTTCAAATCGTGATGATCATTTGTGTACCGTTGAGGTTGGTGCATTGTGTTTAGAGTTGGCACATGAGTTTGAAGCGCAAAATGTATTGGAAAATTGGTTTGCACGATTTACTAAACATTATTTGGCAGCAAAAAAACCTCCGAGTAAGGATCAGCAAGAGGCTTATTTTAGAGAGCTTCCTGTGACAGAATTATAGGAAGCTGAAAAGCTATATGTTTTATGCTTTGCAAGCATCACAAAAAAACACGTATTATGTGTAGTGCAATAGAAACAAAACTACATGTATTAAACTGCGACATAGGCTTGAACACTATTTCTAAGCTGGCAGTAAAGATACTATGATTTAATTAACGCAATTAGAGTAGGACGATTACATGGCTACTTTTGACATTCTGATAGCAGATGACCATCCACTGTTTCGTAGCGCACTACAGCAAGCGTTAACGGTCGGTTTAGGTGGCGAAGTACGCCTTGTTGAAGCAGCGAGCATTGCTGAACTAGAAGCCCGCTTAGCAGAAAAATCAGACTGGGATTTGGTACTTTTAGACTTAAACATGCCAGGTGCTCATGGTTTTTCAGGCTTGGTTTTATTGCGTGGGCAGTATCCGCAAGTACCAGTGGTAATGGTTTCAGCTCAAGAAGAAGCTTCTGTCATGGCACGCTCACGTGAGTTTGGTGCTAGTGGTTTTATTCCAAAATCATCTTCCTTAGAAGATATTCAAAAAGCCGTACGAGCAGTATTAGACGGTGATGTATGGTGGCCTGTACAAACAGAATCAGGTTCAGCAGGTATGAGTCCAGAAGCGAAAGCCGCTAGTGAAGGCTTGGCTAGCTTAACACCACAGCAATTCCGAGTGCTAACTATGGTGTGTGACGGCTTATTGAATAAGCAGATTGCTTATGAGCTTAATGTTTCTGAAGCCACAGTAAAAGCCCACGTTACTGCTATTTTCCGTAAGCTTAATGTGCGTACACGGACACAGGCTGCATTATTGTTGCAACAAATGGAATCACTACCTGCGTAGTGATTTCTTTAAACATTAGAATACGTGTAACTCATTGATTATAGGCGGTTTCAATGTCTGATTCTCCTTTTAAGGGTACGACTGGAATTAAGCGTATTTTAAACGCAACAGGTTATTCACTGGCTGGTTTGGCGGCTGCATTTAAAGGTGAGGCCGCTTTTCGTCAACTGGTACTACTTAGTGTAATTCTCATACCTTTAAGTTTTTACTTTGATGTTTCGCGTGTAGAACGTGCAATAATGATTGGTGTTTGTTTAATCAGCCTAGTGATTGAGTTGCTTAATTCAGCCATTGAAGCCGTGGTGGATCGTATTTCTCTAGAGCGCCATCCACTCTCTAAAAACGCTAAAGACATGGGTAGCGCTGCACAGATGGTAGGTTTAACGCTGGTTGGCGTAACCTGGCTGTTAATTCTTTTCCCCTAAGTGATTATCTTTCGCTACGCTAACCCCTTCGAGCGTAGCAAAAGAGGTATCCTTTGCCGTTAACAAGAAATCCTGCATAAAAGGAGCATCTTGCATATCGGTACGAATGGCCGCATACAGCGTAGAGAACAAACCTTTACTGCCAAGCTTTAATGCTGTGACGTAGCCTTTTGAGCTGTACTCATGAATCGCCCAGTTTGGCAGGCAACAAACGCCACGCCCGCTGGCTACTAGTTGCATCATCATGACGGTTAGCTCTGAAGTGCGAATATGCAGTGGCTCAACGTCAGCTGGATCAAGAAAGTGTTTAAAAATATCTAAACGCTCGCGCTCTACAGGATAAGTAATCTGCACCTCTTGTGATAACTCATGAGGTTCTACATAGCTTTTAGCTGCTAAAGGGTGTTGATTAGAAATAGCCAGCATAGCTTCGTAAGTAAAAAGCGGAATATAGGTAATCCCTGTTAATTGCACCGGATCGGCGGTTACTACTAAGTCTAAATCGCCCCGCGCAAGGGCAGGTAGTGGCGCAAAAGAAAAGCCCGACGCTAAATCTAACTCAACTTCGGGCCAGGCGTCGCGAAATTGGTCCACTGTTGGCATTAGCCATTGGAAGCAACTGTGGCATTCAATGGCGATATGTAAGCGTCCAGCTGTCCCACCTACTAAACGCGATAAATCTCGCTCAGCAGCACGCATTAAAGGTAAAACTTCATCTGCCAATTTTAATAAGCGCAAGCCAGCACTAGTGAAGCGTACAGGTTTGGTTTTACGAATAAATAATTGAGACTCTAAGCGATCTTCTAATTCCTTAAATTGGTGAGAAAGGGCCGATTGAGTTAAATGCAGACGATCAGCAGCGTCAACCAAGCTTTCTGTTTCACGTAGTGCGTGCAGGGTTTTAAGATGCCTAATTTCTAACATGAAAACTCCTTATGAGACTTTCGTTTTTAATATGAATTTTTTTAACGTTGAACAAGAAAATTCTTAGTTTGTTTCATGATACATCCGAAGCTAACAATAGTCCTAAGTTTTTCGGAGATAACATCATGGCACTAGCACATAATTTAGGATTCCCTCGCATTGGACGCGATCGTGAATTGAAAAAAGCGCAAGAAGCATATTGGAAAGGCGACATTTCTCAGGATGAGTTGTTAGCTGTGGGTAAGCAGCTACGCGCAGAACATTGGAAAATTCAACATCAAGCCGGTATTGAGCTTTTACCTGTTGGTGATTTTGCATGGTATGACCAGGTATTAACGCATTCGTTAACCTTTGGCGTTATTCCAGAGCGTTTTCGCCATGCGCAGGCTAAGCCAACGCTAGATACCTTGTTTGCCATGGCACGTGGCGCTGTAAGTACAGCCTGTTGTGGTGGTGCACATGCTCAAGAAATGACCAAGTGGTTTGATACTAACTATCACTACCTAGTACCAGAAATCACAGCGGATCAAGCGTTTGAATTAAGCTGGGAGCAGTTATTTGATGAGGTAGACGAGGCAAAAGCCCTCGGCTATCAAGTAAAGCCTGTAGTGATTGGCCCATTAACTTGGTTATGGTTAGCTAAAGTTAAAGGGCAAAACTTTGATAAGTTAGATTTACTTGAAAAATTATTGCCTATTTATGGACAGATTTTTCAGCGCTTAGCGGACCAAGGCGTGGAATGGGTGCAAATTGACGAACCTATTTTAGTGCTGGATTTACCTCAAGATTGGAAAACAGCATTTGAACGTGCCTATAACTTACTACAACGTGAGCCAGTGAAAAAACTGATTGCAACCTATTTTGGTGGTTTAGAGGATAATTTAGGTTTAGCCGCTAATCTACCTGTGGATGGTTTGCACATTGATTTAGTACGTGCACCTAAGCAGTTCCCAACGATTCTCGATCGTTTGCCTGCTTATAAGATTTTATCTTTAGGAGTGGTAAATGGCCGTAACGTATGGCGTTGTGATCTTGAATCAACATTAACAATTTTACGTCAAGCACAAGAACGTATTGCTGATCGTTTGTGGGTGGCACCTTCTTGCTCGCTGTTACATAGTCCTGTGGATTTGGCGCGTGAAGATAAATTGGATAGCGAGCTAAAAAGCTGGTTGGCCTTTGCGGTACAAAAAGTAGAAGAAGTAGCGGTGTTAACTAAAGCGTTAAATACGCCTACAGATACTGCTGTGCAAGCGGCATTGCAAGCTAGCCAAGCTGTACAGGAAAGTCGAGCACAATCACCACGTATTCATAAACCACAGGTACAAGCACGTGTTAAAGCTATTACGGCGGCGGATAGTCAACGTAAATCGGCCTTTGAACAGCGTATTAAACAGCAGCATGCAGAATTAAATTTGCCATTGTTTCCTACAACCACGATTGGCTCGTTCCCGCAAACTAAAGAAATTCGAGCAGCACGCCAAGCCTTTAAACAAGGCAAGCTAACTGAGGCAGAATATAAAGAAGCCATGCAGGCAGAGATTCGTCATGCAGTGCAGGTGCAAGAAGATTTAGGTCTTGATGTGTTAGTACATGGCGAAGCAGAGCGCAATGACATGGTGGAGTACTTTGCTGAGCAGCTAGATGGCTATCTATTTACGCGCTTTGGTTGGGTTCAAAGCTATGGCTCACGCTGTGTTAAGCCGGCTATTATTTTTGGCGATTTAAGCCGACCAAAAGCCATGACAGTAGAATGGATTAACTATGCCCAGCAGCAGACCAACAAAGTAATGAAAGGTATGCTGACAGGTCCAGTGACTATGCTGATGTGGTCATTTCCACGTGAAGATGTCACACGTGAAGAACAGGCACGCCAATTAGCTTTAGCTATTCGTGATGAGGTGGTGGACTTAGAGAAAGCAGGCATTAAAGTCATTCAAATTGATGAAGCTGCATTCCGTGAAGGCTTACCATTACGCCAAGCTGATTGGAAAAACTATTTGGACTGGGCGACAGAATCTTTCCGTTTAACTGCCAGTGGCGTGCAAGACAGTACACAGATTCATACTCACATGTGCTATAGCGAATTCAATGATGTGATTGAATCAATTGCAGCAATGGATGCGGACGTTATCACCATTGAAACATCGCGTTCTGATATGGAGTTACTGGAAGCCTTTGAAGCCTTCCACTATCCGAACGAAATTGGTCCTGGAGTTTATGATATTCACTCACCAAGAGTTCCAAATAGTGAGGAAATGGCCAACTTAATTCGTAAAGCAGCAAAACGAATTCCGATTAAAGGATTATGGGTTAACCCAGACTGCGGATTAAAAACGCGTGGTTGGAAAGAAACCAAAGAGGCCTTAGAAAACATGGTTGAAGCGGCACAAAAGCTGCGTCAAGAATACAGTGCTTAAGTAGCTTCCAGAGAAAAAGCCGCAAAGAGATTTGCGGCTTTTTTGTGTCTGTAAGGAACATTAAGTTGTAAGAATGGTTTAATAAGCACATTATTTGATAAGTAAGCAGAGTACCATTTACCACTATTGAGCCGTTACGTTATCAAAAAACTGTCATATTCATCTGTTGTAATTCTTAACGCCTAACCTTCTTAAAGTAGGAGAACGCCTATGTATCATGGTGAGCGTTTTAATGCGATTAGCCACTGTATTGGTGCCGTTTTAGCTGTTATAGGTTGCACATTGCTGGTGGTTTTTAGCTCGCTTCAAGGTGTAGTTAAAGAAATTGTCAGTGCCAGTGTTTATGGCGGCAGTTTAGTGGCTTTATATACTACTTCAACGCTGTACCACTCCTTTACAGGCCGCTTGAAACAGATCTTTCAAAAGCTGGACCACTGCGCCATTTACTTGCTGATTGCAGGTAGTTATACCCCCTTTACCTTAATTACGTTAGAGGGTGCTTGGGGTTGGACGTTATTTGGCATTAACTGGTCATTAGCTTTAATAGGCATTATTCAAGAATTTATTTTAGGTAAGCGCACTCGTATTGTATCACTGGTTATCTATCTCGTTATGGGCTGGTTAATAGTGATAGCTATCAAGCCTTTAATTGCAGCTATCAGCGGAGCAGGTTTATTTTGGTTGGTGGCTGGTGGAGTTACCTACAGTCTTGGCGTAATTTTTTTCGTATTGGATGAAAAAATTAAACATGGCCACGGTATTTGGCACTTATTTGTTTTAGCGGGCAGTATTATGCAGTTTGTGAGCATATTTTTTTATGTACTCTAGCCTGAATAGTGCATACACTGGCGTTTTTTAGAATCTATTGAAAGAATATGCTGCCGTTTCCGACCTTAACTACAGAGCGTTTAACGCTACGACCTTTACGCCTTACGGATGCACCACAGGTATTTGCTAATTTTTCATTTGACTCTGTCACTGAGTTTTATGATTTAGCGACCTTTACAGAGCTACAACAGGCTCAGCGTCTTGTAGAAACCTGGATTACAAGATCCAATGCGGGCGAAGGTCTACGTTGGGCCATTACCTTAATAGGGCATGACCAGTTAATAGGTACCTGTGGTTTTCATAACTTAAGTACAGAAAATAACCGTGCAGAAATCGGCTATGAACTGCATCCTGATTTTTGGCGCAAAGGGCTTATGAGTGAGGCTGTAGGGGCTATGCTAAAGCATGGCTTTAATAGCTTAAATCTTAATCGTATAGAAGCCTTTATTGATCCTATTAATCATGCTTCGCATCAATTACTGTTACGCTGTGGCTTCACATCTGAAGGCGTTTTACGAGATTACTTTTTTGAAAAAGGTCGTTTTGTTGATGCTCAAATGATGTCTATTTTACAACGAGAGTTTATTGCTTAAATTCTCTTAGCTACAGAGTACACAGGTTTTAATGTGAAAAAAATTCTCCTAATAGCAGCTTTGGCTAGCTTGCTACAAGGCTGCTTAGTGCCTAGCGAAAATGTACAGCCAAATACGGGCGCTAAAACGCAAAAACTATGTAAAAGCAATACAAAAGACCTTTTCAATAATCTAGCACCTAGTAAAGATAGTATTCAGCTTATAGAGTCTGGCGCCACACTGCAGGTGCTTTTTAAGCAAAGTGGCTTAAAGAGTAGCTGTCAATTGAATGCACATCAGCATTGTCAATTTATTAGTGAGCGCAATAAAAATCTGTACACGTCTTATGATCTAGATGTCTCTAACCCTGAACAGCTACTAGTACGCTCATACACTTACGGCAATGGCATGTTGCATAGTACAACCTTTAATAGTTATAGGTGCCAATGATGAAGGTATTTTATTGGTTAATAGCATTCGTTAGCTCGGCCTGTACTTTGCCTGCCCAAGCCAATAGCTTAGTTTTAGCAAATCATACCTGTTCTGAGACATACGACAGTATGAACTCAAAGTTTAGCCAGCAGGGGGAGCTAGCTGTGCTTAAAATTGGTCGTGTATTTCCCCTAGAGGCGAAAAAAATTTCCCAAAAAACGTGGCCACAAGATACGGCATCTACGGAATTTGTATTAGTAGAAGGTATTGTGCGAGAAACACAACGTAAACAACCTTTTATGTTTCGTGTTATAGGTAATGAATTACATCTTACGATCAATGAAATTAATGGTGAAAAGCGTATTCTGAGAGTGTCTTTAGGTAATTTAAGCAATACTTCTGAAGCTTTGCTGGAAACCGTCGTTATTGACTCACATAAACATATTCTTAGTTTGGCGCAGCAAAAGCTGCACTGCCGAATGAATATAGGACATTAAGCAAAGGCGCACCTATATCTAAGGTCACCTATCCGCTAGAGGTTTTAGATGAGCGAACAAAGTGTATTTCTAGAAGAAGATAGCCCTGCAATGCTAAAAGCACAGCAGCAAGCGCGTGATAGCTTCAAGTTTTTCTGGCGTGAGCTGTCGTGGGAATATAAACGTATTGTACCAGCGCTAGATTTAAGTTACGTAAAGGTTAAATTTGAGCAAATACTTGATGGTGATACAGAGCCTAGCGTTGAGTATATGTGGCTAGCAGAAATAGACTTTGATGGCGAGCAGGTAGCAGGCGTGCTAATAAATGAACCCTCCCATTTAACCTATGTGCAAGAAGGGGATTATGTAACAGTACCCTTGACACAGGTCGCTGACTGGCTGATGGCATGTCAAGATCAAACCTATGGTGGTTTTACAATTCAACTCTTACGCTCAAATATGTCAGAGCCTGAGCGCCAAGCGCATGATCAAGCTTGGGGGTTAGATTTTGGTGATTATAAGCACGTCAATATTGTGATTGAGCAAGAGCAACATCCTGATAACTTAAACGAACACCCGATGAGCAGAAATATGGTGGAGCGAGTGCAGGAATATATTCAAGAGCATCCATTAGCGCTCAATGATAAAGACGAAGAAGGCTACACGTTATTAATGCGCAATGTTATTGCAGGTAACTTTAATATTACTAAAGCGTTGATTAGTTTAGGTGCGGATAAATCAATTACCAATAATAAGGATAAAACAGCATTAGATTACGCTGTACTACTTGATTGGAAACCTATTATTCAATTACTCAGAGAATAGCTTTAGAAAACGCTGTATTTTTATGCATATGTGCTTATCTGTGAATTAGGAATCATAGGTAAGCATTTTTTAAAT
>NZ_JAZDRH010000036.1:0-21035 GCF_047470865.1 Pseudomonas sp. F1_0610 | reverse complement strand
TATATAAATATAATATCCTTACAAAATGTTATATTCCCTGCCACGTGGTGCTAACTAACTACCCATAATTCCACGTATCTCTCAGCCATTGCTGACTTCATGCTGCAAAAATCCAGCTTACTCTGGTAAGCCTATAACTACTCTTTAATGGTTTTTTGACAGTGTTCTTGTGGTGTTTACTGTCCTCACTAAAACAGTAAGTGCCTTTATTTAGCGTACTCAGCGTGCTTGCTCGCTTTGTCGCATTTAAAGGAGTTGACATGTTTCAATTTTCGACAACAACTGTTGTCTGTTTGCTTTTAGCCTTTTACGGCATAACCTTTTTATTTAGCTTGGGAATAGGAGAGAAAAAAGAAAATGTAGATGGCTACATGGTAGCCAATGGTTCTATCGGCTTTGGCATGTCTGCCGCCAGCATGACCGCCACATGGATTTGGGCCGCCTCTTTTTATGCAGCCGCTAGTTCAGGCTACAAATACGGTTTTTCAGGCGCATTACATTATGGATTCTGGGGCGCCTTAATGATTCTCTTTATTTACCCTTTCGGCAAACGCTTTCGCCAACTAGCACCTAACGCTCACACCTTGGCTGAAATCATGCACGCACGCCATGGTAGCGCGAGCCAAATGATTCTTGCCTTATCTAACATTATTGGCAGCGTTATTAGCTTAATGGTGAACTTCACCGCCGCTGGCGCTTTGGTCGATATTTTATCCCCGCTTAGCTTTGTACACGGTGTTTTAATTGCTGGGCTTGGCGTACTCTCCTATACCCTATGGTCTGGTTTTAGATCATCTGTATTTACAGACTTCGGTCAGTTAATCGCTATGATTGTGGCAGCCGTTGTGATTATTCCCATGCTATTTTTTGAGCTAGGCGGCCCCAATCTCTTTGTCACAGGACTAAGCAACCTCAGCGCAGAGCAACAAAACTTCTTTTCCAAAACAGCTATATTAGAGCAAGGCGCGCCTTTTTTTGTAGCTGTACTCGCCTATGCCATAGGCAACCAAACCATTGCTCAACGCTTATTCGCTGTTCGTGAAGATCTAATAAAACCCAGCTTTATTACCGCCACTATTGGCTATGGTTCTATTGTTATTGGTTTGGGCATGCTGGGTTTATTGGCTCTGCTTGCTGGAATCACGCCTATTGATGGTGATTTAAACAATCTTATCCCACAGATGGCAGCCACCTATTTATCCCCTATTATGGTGGGGCTACTCTTTATAATGGTTATCGGCTCACTGTCGTCTACCGCTGACTCTGACTTGTCCGCTTTATCCGCTATCGTAATGACTGATATTTACGGTAAGCAAATTAGTAAAAACAAACCCTGCCCACAAAAAATGTTATGGATTGGCCGAATAACCATGATTGTTGCCACCATGCTCGGCATTATTTTTGCCAGCCTAAAACTAGATATTTTATCTATGTTAATTTTCGTCGGGGCTTTATGGGGCGCTATCGTGTTTCCGGTAATCGTCAGCCTTTATTGGAACAAGGTGACTAATACTGCCTTTACCAGCTCAGTGTTAATCGCGTTTTTACTGTTTATTATTGTGCGTTTCTCATGGATTGAACTCACAGGGTTACCTGCCATATTCATCGAAAGCACCGCCACGCTTGGCGCGGGTGTTGTCTTGGGATTAATGACTTTTGGTTTCTTTGGCAAAGGCGCTGGCTTATCTATTGGAGTCATTTCAAGCCTTGTATTACTCCCGTTTACTGTTGGCTTCTTACGTGACTACCTGGTACTACTTAGCTCCCTAACAGCTTACGGTGCCAGTGCCATTGTCTGCACTTTAGTCACCTTATTGAGCAAAGCGAAAGGCTTTGATTTTAGAAAAATTAACCAACGTGTTATTGAGTTTCAAAAAAACTAGGAGATGTTATGACTTACTTAGCCTTAACCACCTACATCCTTATCTGGCCTGCTATTGCTAGCGGCGTACTATTTGTACTTTGTGCAGGATTAGTTAAAGATATAAAGGATGCTAAAAAATCAGGAAGTTCTTTGGTTTAAACCAAAAGGCGCAGCTAATTAGCTGCGCCTTTTGTACTATACATATTACTTTAAAATAAATAGATTTTTTTATAGCGATAAATCACTAGATTTAGTAGTGTGAAAATGTACAATTATTGATACAAAATCAATACATTATGCAGGGATTACTTCATGGATCGAAAATTTTTATTATGCATACTGCTTTCACCTATTCTATTAGTAGGTTGCAGCCCTTACCTGCCATCGCCCTATAGTCTATTTCAAGAGGTCACAGCACCTTCAGAATTAATTGTTGAAGATAGCACTTACAATCCTGCTAAAGAAGCCCGAGTGCGATTATATTCTAGTGGTGCAGAAATTAGATACTATGCCGCTAATAGTTGCAGTGAATGGACTGACGCCTTTGGTAAGGATAGATTCAACAAAGGTGTATATCTCTCCCTACCCTCCACTAAACATAATATAAGCGTTGGTATGCCTGAGACAGAAAAAAGTGCAAATGCTTTAAAAAATAATACAAGCACATTTTCTCGAGTAAACTTTGAAGAAATTATCGTTCCTACTGACCAACTGCTTGTGCTGGATGGTTTTACCAGTATTCCTGGTATTAATAGCCACCAATGGTGCCGCTTTAGTGGCGCTTTTACTCCCAAGCCGGGCACTGACTATGAAGCTTCCTTCTATCTAAGTGGTGGTCATTGTGCAATTAGCATTCAAAAAATTGCTCCAGACACCAAGCAACTGCTAGAAGCAGAAGCATTAAAGAAATGCACCTCAATCAACCAGTAATAGATAGAGATAACCTTACATAGGTTATCTCAACTTATTAGTAATATTAAAAAACTCTTCCTTTATTTTTGGATTATCAAACGGCATTATTTCTGGCATTTGTAATTTAGCTAAAGCTTCAAAATCACGTTGGCTTTCGCGAATCAAGCTAAGTACTTGCAAGCTTAGTCTCACAGTAGCGTAAGTATTTTCAGCAACGGCTTCTTTTTGTTTGGCCTGTGTTAATGCTTTTTTTACTTGCTGTAACTGATCTTGTAAATACTCTACATAAACCGCCGTAACCTGTGCTGTTAGTTGGTTAGATTCAATATTTTTAACCAATACATCGCGGTTTTCTTTGGGCGTTAAAGATAATAATTTCTTGGCTTGTTTTATATTTTCTACGGCTTCTTTTTGATAGATTTTTAGCTTAGGAATATAGCTAGTTTCAATTTTACCAATAAAGCTTTGCTGCATATTAACAACCAGACGATGTAACACCACAATCATGCCGTAGTAACGCTTGACTGCATCCAGATTCTCACTATTAGCTTGGACTAAAGTAGCTAACTGCTCTGTTACTTGCTTAATACTCTCAAAGGTTAGCATCATGCTAACGATATCATCACCTGTTACTGTATTAAGTAAAAAATCTAGCTTATCTGGAGCTAAGTCGATTCCCATCACTGCCAGCTCTTGGCTCATTTCAGTACGCAACTGAACTAAGCTTGCTTCTAACTCTTTAATATTTTGCGCGCTTGCATCAATTAATAGTTGGTAGTCGCCTTTGGTTTGTGCTGTCCAACTTTTTAAAGTCGCTGTAGGTGTATATTTAGTCAGCGTGCTGGCTTCTTCAGAAATAGCAAAATACTGTTTTTCTTTTAGACGGCTAATTTCTTGTTGCTCATCAAGAATCGCCTGTTCTACTTTGCGGTAAGTTTTACGTTGTTGTTTGATTTTTTCGCTACCTAATTTATCAAGCATCTCCTCAATTAGGCTATCAATTTCATTATAGGCTGACTGTTTGTCACGGCCGATCCATTTGCTATCGGGCAAACTAGCCGCTTCATTGAGCAAGGTTTCAGCTTTATCTAATAATTTAAAACTTTTTTGATCAAGATTGGCCAAGGCATTTGGACTATTGAACAGGCAAAGCGCGAGGCTGGCGGCTAACACAGATTGACGAAACACTAGGCTATCCTTGTAAATAGTTTGTGTACAATAGTAGCAAAAAATAACAGCTGAAATATGAAGCTAAGCGCACTGGCCTAAACATCAGTTTTTAGCACAAGGCATAATCTAACGCCTGTCGTTATTTCTAGCTTCTAGGATAATTAGGCATATTTGCCATAGACCAGCACCTGAGCAAGTGCATGATTTTGCGTCAATTTTTCAATCCGAAAGGCTATACCCTGGACTATTCTTTCCATTTCCTGCGTGCATTTTTCGAGCTCTAATAAGCTGATGCAAGCATCTTGGCAAGGGCTGCCAGAAAACCAACTAAAGCAGAGATTATCATGCTCAATACTGAGAACAGGAGCTGGATGCCCTTGATAAAAGTTTTCAGTAACGCCTCTTGCCAATTCAACCCATGAGCCTATATCACTCAATGAAGCACAACAACCCGGCAAGGATAGCAGCTGTCCGTCTTGCTGTAATACATAGCCCCCTGCCAAAGAAGATACATATTTTAATTCGATACCACCATCTTCATGGCGTGCATCTTGTAACTGTTGGTTAATCCACCAAGATAAATCACCATCACTGAGCGCATCCAGCGTGAAAAAAGGTTGTTCAGCTAACAAAGGCGTTAATTGAGTTAATTTTTGGCTGTGTTGGTGCTCAATTTCTAATACTGCTGTCATTTTTAGCGTCATAACAACGCCTCCTTGGATAATGGCTCTAAGGTATTGCGCGCCCAAATTCCTACAAAATGAGCACAGGCCATACTTGCCCCTGCATGAGGTGCTGGCCCTTGTACATAAGCACCAAACTTAGCATTACCTTGTGTTAAATGGGTATATTGGTCAGGCTTTTTACAACGGCCATCGCCAGTTATGCTGATAACCTCTGGATAAGCGGCTGGATAAACAGGCTCACCCATTGCTGGGCTAGACGCCATTAGCAAGATGCCTTTATTTTTCGCCCGCTGGCAAGCTGCTTGCAATTCCTCGTTATGATGGCGTAAACCTAAGCTTAAGTTAATTAACTCTACATGTTGTTCAATCAACCAATCAATAGCCGCAATAACTTGTTTAACCGAGGTTCGCCCCCGCTCATCAAATACTTGGGCTATAGCGAAACGGCTATGATGTTGGTGTGAATGTATAACGTCTAAAATAGCACTACCGTGCCCAGTTGGATCAGTAATGCAGGCCTGGCGTGACACCCCTACACTGGTTAGCACAAAACGTTGACTGGTGAAAACCCATGCTTGTTGATGCCTTGCAAAACCACTATCAACTACACCTATGCGTTTATACATAGGCTGTATCCACTAATTGTAAGCGCCCTTGCTGAATTTTCCAGCAGGCATCAGCCTGTTGCCATGTATAACTACGATGACTGATGACTATGCGTGTGCACTGTGCAAACAGTCGATCAACCTCTTGCATTACTCGTTGTTCAGTATGTTCATCCACGGCAGAAGTGGCCTCATCAAGAATTAACAATAGCGGCTTTTGTAATAAAGCGCGTGCTATGGCAATCCTTTGCTTTTGTCCACCTGAGAGTTGCTGCCCACGCTCAGCTAACGGGCTATGAATACCTTGCGGTAGTTGTTCCACCAGCGAATGCAACTGTACTTGCTCTAGCGCCGATAGAATATGCTCATCACTGGCATCAGGCGCCACATAGCGTAAATTGTCTGCCAAGCTACCCCTAAAAATCACTATATCTTGGCTTACAACGGCCACTGTGCGGCGAAACTCAGCTATATCAAACTGTGATATATCTACATTATCCAAGGTGATTGTGCCGTGCTGTGGTTGGTAAAACCTTTGTAAAAGATCAATTAATGTACTTTTTCCCGCACCTGAGTCACCTATTAGCGCTATTTTTTGCCCTGCATCAAAAACAGCATTAATAGCAATGAGTGTTGGCTCTGTACGACCTTCATGAGTAAAACTCAGGTTTTGCAAAGCAATTCGGCCTTTGGCATGAGAAGGAATTGGCTGAGGATTACTGAGGTTATACATATTGATAGGCACCTCTTGTAGCTCTTGTACACGCAACAAGCTAACGCTCATGCGCTGCACTGAAACATACAGTCCTAATAAGCTTTGAGCTGGCCCTATTACCATGCCTAGATAGGTTGAAAAGGCAATTAATGCACCTAATTGCCATGTGCCTTGAATAACCCAATAACCACCAATAATAAAGGCCGCTGCCCGTGTAATAGAGGTTAAAAAACTAGGCACCGCCTGGGTAAAAAACTCAGTGAGCTGCAAGCGCAATAACTGCTGTAAATAATTAGCTGATAAACCTTGCAGGCGCAGAGCTTCACGTTCTTCTTGTACGCTAGCTTGAATAAATTTCATGGCTGGCAGGGTTTCCACCATGAAGGATGAAATATCACTGGATTTTTCACGTAAAGCTCTACTGTTTTTTTCAACTTTACGACGCATCCAGCGCAGCCAAGCTAGCTCTAATGGCATTAGCAGCAATACAAGCAAAGCCAGCTTCCAAGACAAACTCATCAACAAGATAAGCGCGCCTAGCAAGCCTAATAGATTGGAAATGGCTGAAAATAAGGCATCTACAGCAAAGCGCTGAATCTCAGCCACATCACCATCTAAACGCGTCATTAAATCGCCCATGCGCCAGCGACTATAAAAGGCCGGCGATAGTTTTTGCAGATGCCGATACAAGGCATCACGCAAGGCAAATAATATTTTTCCTGAAAGCTGTGTGTGCAAATATCGATTGACACCTGAGAGCACAGTACCTAATACACCAACCAGCACCATCCCAATAGCTACACCAAGTAGCACACTAAAGTTTCCTGCAATTAAGCCTTGATCAATCAAGGTTTTAGTTAACCAAGGTTGCAGTAACATAATAAAAGTGGCTATTAGGGATAATGCCAACAATCCAATAATGGCATTACGCTGGGGCTTTACAAACTGATATAGCCAAGTTAAAGCTGCTGTCAGACGTGTTTGTTCCTGACTGCTAATCAGTCGCGCAAGCCAAGACATATTAAGCGTCCAACTGTTTTAATTTACGATATAAAGTCGCTCGGCTAATACCTAGCTCCCGTGCTGCTGCCGATACGTTACCCTCTTGGGCTGACAAGGCTTGGCGTATCAACTCATTTTCATTACTACGAATACAATGCCCTATTGCGTCTTGCTCACGCTGGGCTAACTCATCTAATAAGCTGTCTGGTAAATCATCTAAATTAAAGTACTTTTGTTCAGGCTCTGCTAAAGCCGCTAAAGTGCGCATTACCATTTCTAGCTGACGAATATTGCCTGGCCAATGATAGCCTGCTAACAACTGCTGCAAATCATTGCTCAATTGCACCTGAGATAAGCCTTCGCGTGTTAAAAATAGTTGGCACAAGTCTTTTAAATCATTGCGCTCGCGTAAGGCTGGTAATTGCAAACTGATACCATTAATGCGGTAATACAAGTCCTCCCTGAAACTATTATCTGCAACCTGTTGGCGCAAATCTCGGTGGGTAGCGCAAATCAAACCAATGTTTAAACGCTGCTCTTGCCCACCGCCTAATGGCGTAAATTGACGTTCTTGTAACACGCGCAATAAGCGCGCCTGTAATTGCAACGGCATATCGCCAACTTCATCTAAAAATAATGTACCGCCATTGGCTTGTTGCAAACGTCCAACCATTCCGCCGCGACGAGCCCCTGTAAAAGCTCCTTCTTTATAGCCAAATAACTCTGATTCTATTAAACCTTCTGGAATAGCTGCACAATTTACCGCAATAAACGGTTGATCTCGACGATCACTTTGCTCATGCAGAGTGCGCGCAATAACCTCTTTACCTGTACCTGTTTCGCCTAACAATAAAATTGGTAAATCTTTAGCAAAACCACGCTGAGTTAAATTTAAGTTCTTTTCAAATTTAGGATTAGATGTAGTTAAGTAATCTGGCGCTGTTATTGTTGTTTTAGTTGGTAAAAACGCATTATTTGGATCGGTATTGGGTACTTGTAGAATTTTATAATAGAGCTTACCACGCCTTGTATTTAGACTTCCGGCTAGACCTTTAGTGATTTTTTTAAATGCTGGCGCACGCCCGCCCAAAAAGCTTTCACACGACTGCCCCAGCAAACGTTCGCGTGGCAGACCTAGTAACTCACAAGCTGCATCATTAACGGCCATTAAATAACCATCAAGGTTAATTGAGAGCAAACCCTGCCAAGGTGAATCTAAATAATTAGGATTACAATGAAATGCCAAACTAATATGTTGGTTTTGGCTGCTAATAAATAAACGACGCTCAATATAATTAGCACTTAAATTTAACAATAAAAGGCTATCTTTGGTTTCGGACAAGGCGCCTTTGCGTGCCAAACTTAAAACACCAGAAACCTGCCCACTGGCATCATTGAGTAACACAGATGAGCATGAAAAATTACCAAGTCGTTCAAGAAAATGCTCACCACAGTTAATTAGCATAGGCTGTGATTCTGCAATAGCAGTGCCTAATGCGTTAGTACCGCGAATTTTCTCACTCCAGCATACTCCTGGGGCGACGTCACTAATCTCGTTATAGTTTTGATAGGCCGCCTGCCCTTCAACGCTTAAAATGGTGGCATCACGGTTAGCCAAAATAAGTAAGGCTTGATTATTGAGCCCTTCAAATTGGCCTATTAGTTGTTGTAATACAGGTTCAGCTGCATCTAATAATAGGCTATTGGTTTGTCTTAACTCTGTTAAATCAACACGTTGATTAAGGCACGAATCTGCACTGGCATTCACACCATAGGCAGTACTACGCGCACGTGCTGCTTGGATAATTTCAGGGTAACTCAGTTGTGACCACACACCACCCACAACTGGAGTAGAAAAATTTCGGCTAGACGTAGCAGTTTTACTGGTCATATCTGCTCCCGAGCATTGTTATTGTTGTCTCGAAATCACGCTAACTCCCTCTAGCACGGCTATAGCTTCAATATGCAGAGCATTTACAATAAGGTAAACACGGCTAAAGTTTAACAGCCTTAGAAACTGATAAATTAAGCCCATTAAACAAAACAACCTATCACTAAACTGCCCTAAAAAGCTGGATTAACTTTTTAGGGTTAGTTCATAACTAGGTCGCTTTACAGAGTCTATTTTTAAAGCAATGGAATCTTATAATTGACAATCACACGGTTTTCATCAACACCAGCGCTGTGCGTTCCCCGATAGGCTACATTACGCAGCATAAGGCTAAGATTTTTCAACTTATCGCTTTGGAAGTTATACACAATATCAATATCTCGCTCCCACTCTCTGGCACGCTCGCCTGCAATTTTAAAATCATGACCTTTAACATAGCGTGCCATTAGCGTTAGCCCATTAATACCCAGGTTGGCAAAATCATAGTCATAACGTACTTGCCATGAGTTTTCCTTAGCGCGTAAAAAATGATGATAGGTTAAGGTATTCATGGTCCAAGGATCAGTACCTCCACCAATAAATGGCATGCCTGTATCGCCTTTTTGTTTTTGCATACCCGCGCTGAGCCAATGCCCTTTGTAGCTTAAGCCTAACATGCTGCTATAGAGCTTATTGTCAATATTTGTATTGCCTTGCTTATCACTTTTAAAATAGCGCCCATCTAGTTTAAAGCCCCAATCTTCACTGAGCTTGGTGGTGTAATCAAAGCTTGCAACCTGCTGTTTATAATTATCCTTTAACTGCGCGTAAAAATACTGTAACTGCAATCCTGCTAATGCTTTGTATTGTGCGCCTGCAAAGTTAAATCTGTTACTCGCCACGCCACCCTTACTGCCATCAGCAAACATTGGCATTTTTTCTCTATCACTGGAGTTGCGCCAGCGTGAGCGCTGATATTGCCCCGCAGTCAACGTAAGATTATCAATTTCATTACTGACAATTTGGGTGCCTATAAATGTTTGCGGTAGCAGTCTTGTATCGTTACGAATAACTATAGGTAAAATAGGCTCATGCCCGCCATAGCTTACAACGGTTTTAGACAGTTTAGCTTTAAGTGTTGGGGTAAATGAGCTGTTGTCATGCGAGCTTCCTGAGTGCCTGCTACGCACTAGTGCCCCTGTGCCGCCGGTACCAGCACCTGAGTCAAGCTTAATACCAACCAAGCCCAATGCATCCAAGCCAAACCCCACAGTACCCTCGGTATAACCTGAGCGATATCGCAACATAAAAGCCTGCCCCCAATCTTCTGCTTTATGCTGTGCTTTGCCATCAGAACGAAGAATAGAACCTGGTTTGTCGTTATCGCGAAAATCACGATTCATATAGAAATTGCGCAAGTGTAAATCGGCCTTGCTATCTTGGATAAAGTCGGCTTGAGCCACAGGAGCCAGCACAGTCCCTAATAGACCTGAGCACAATGTTAATGCGTAGTATTTGTTCATTTGCATAGCGAGTTCTCTTATTGTTATTCATGCTTTGTTATGCTTTTTTGATTATTTTTTTATTACCACTGACATCTAATACGACTGTTAGCACCTCCTATTTTTTGTTAGTTAATAAACGGCAAGTGGTTAGCTTGCCGTTTTCTAGTGCTAGCCTTCTTGTAAATTCAGTTCAGCCGCACTCACTTCACGCATTTTAAACTTCTGTATCTTGCCGCTAATTGTCATCGGGAAATCATCGACAAACTTGATATAGCGCGGCACTTTAAAATGCGCAATCTTGCCTTTGCAAAAGGCTTTAAGCTCGTCTTCAGTAATGACATCACCTGCATGCAGCTTGACCCAAGCTACAATTTCCTCACCAAATTTTTTGCAAGGCACACCAATTACTTGAACATCAGATACTTTTTCGTGAGTATATAAAAACTCCTCTATTTCGCGAGGATAAATATTTTCTCCTCCTCGAATAATCATGTCTTTATTACGCCCTACAATTTGTACATAGCCGGCATCATCCATAATGGCCAGATCACCCGTATGCATCCAACGCGCTTCATCAATGGCTTCACGTGTGGCCTCTGGATTTCCCCAATAGCCCAACATCACGCTATAACCACGTGTACATAGTTCACCAATTTTGCCGCGCTCAACAATGTTGCCATCGTCATCAATAATTTTTGACTCTAGATGCGGCTGTGTGCGACCCACCGTTGTTGTTCTTAATTCAAGATTGTCATCAGCTCCCGTTTGGGTAGACACAGGACTGGTTTCTGTCATGCCATAGGCAATCTGCACTTCCTTCATATTCATATCGCTGATGACACGCTTCATCACCTCGATAGGGCATGTAGCGCCAGCCATAATACCTGTGCGCAATTTGGATAAATCCAACTCTGGACGCTCCTCACACTCCAACATAGCGATAAACATAGTTGGCACACCGTAAAGCACTGTGGCTTCTTCTTCAGCACAGGCACGCAGCGTAGTAACAGGATCAAAAGCAGCAGCAGGGTAAATCATGGTTGAGCCGTGGGTCAAAGCACCTAAGTTCCCCATAACCATGCCAAAGCAATGGTACAAAGGCACTGGAATAACCATACGGTCATGCTCAGTTAATCCAAGGCTTTCTCCCACCATGTAACCATTATTTAAAATATTGTAATGGCTTAAAGTCGCGCCTTTAGGGAAGCCTGTGGTGCCTGAGGTGTATTGAATATTGATGGGATCATCGAATTGTAAGCTTTGTGCAACAGCCTCTAGCTGTTCGGAGGAGGTATTTTTTGACATGTGCATTGCGGTTTGCCATGCCATCATGCCGGGGGCGGGTTTATCATGCAAACTGATAATCCCTTTCAATTCGGGCAGTTTAGCACTTTCTAACTGTCCGGGCTTGCTCGTGGCTAATTCAGGAATCAGCTCATTCAGCATGGCGTGATAGTCCGAGCTTTTAAAGTCAGAAGCTGTCACTAACCAACTACAACCTGACTGTTTTAGCGCGTATTCCAGCTCACTCACACGATAAGCAGGATTGATATTCACTAAAATAACGCCCGCTTTGGCTGTAGCAAACTGCGTAACTAGCCACTGCATACAGTTAGGCGACCAAATCCCTAACCTATCACCAGGCTTTAACCCAAGCGCCAACAGGGCTTTTGCTGCCTTGTTAACGGTTTCAGATAAAGCACGCCAAGTGAGACTTAAGCATTGCTGCCGCACGACCAAGGCTTCCCGATCAGGAAACTTAGCAACAGTGCGATCAAATGCCTCGCCAATGGTCATTGCCAATAAAGGCTTCTCCTGTGGTCCACAGGTATAACTCGGAAGACTCATGAGGAATTCCCTCTGTTTTATGCTTGTTATTGAGGTTCAACTAAGGGCTAATCTGACAAATCTTGACAGTTCATACCCAACTTGTTTACGTTAACGTAAAGGTCATTTCCATGACTAACAACATACAAGCTCTTTTCATTTAGGTAAACATCGACTAAATGCTAGGAGTGATGGCAATAACCGTTTCAAACAAAAATTACAAACTAAAGGTGCCGTTATGACCTATTCCAGCCTTAACTTTAATCTAGGCGAAACTGTAGACATGCTACGCGACCAAGTGCGTAGCTTTGTTGATGCTGAACTTGCACCGCGTGCTGCTGCTATTGATAGCGATAATAGTTTTCCAACTGATATGTGGCGCAAGTTTGGCGATATGGGCTTGCTTGGCATTACAGTGCCTGAAGAGTTTGGTGGTGCCAACATGGGCTATTTGGCGCATGTGATTGCGCTTGAAGAAATTAGCCGCGGCAGTGCTTCTGTGGGCTTATCCTACGGTGCGCACTCTAACCTATGTGTTAACCAAATCAAGCGTAATGGCACACAAGCCCAAAAAGAAAAATACCTACCTCAATTAATTTCAGGTGAGCATGTTGGTGCGCTAGCTATGAGCGAACCTAACGCAGGCTCAGACGTTGTCTCCATGCGTTTACGCGCTGAACGCAAAGGCGATCACTTCGTTTTAAACGGCAGCAAAACTTGGATTACCAACGGCCCAGACGCTAATACTTATGTGATCTACGCAAAAACCGAACCAGAAAAAGCCGCCCATGGCATTACAGCTTTTATTGTTGAACGTGACTGGAAAGGCTTTAGCCGTGGTACAAAATTCGACAAATTAGGCATGCGCGGCTCCAATACCTGTGAGCTATTTTTCGACAATGTTGAAGTACCTGTAGAAAACGTACTGGGCGAAATCAACGGCGGCGTAAAAGTACTAATGAGCGGTTTGGATTATGAGCGTGTTGTACTTGCTGGTGGTCCAGTCGGCATTATGCAAGCCTGCATGGATGTGGTAGTGCCGTATATTCACGACCGCAAACAGTTTGGCCAAAGCATTGGGGAATTTCAGTTTATTCAAGGCAAAGTTGCCGATATGTATTCCCAGCTTAATGCCAGCCGTGCCTATTTGTATGCCGTAGCTAACGCCTGCGACCGTGGCGAAACCACACGCAAAGACGCAGCAGGCGTCATTCTTTACACCGCAGAACGCGCCACACAAATGGCCTTAGAAGCCATTCAAATTCTAGGTGGAAATGGCTATATCAATGAATTCCCTACAGGACGTTTATTGCGTGATGCCAAACTCTATGAAATTGGTGCTGGCACCAGCGAAATTCGTCGCATGTTAATTGGCCGCGAACTATTTCGCGAAACTAAGTAACCCCACTTAATTAGCTTCTGGCTGTTTCCCCTGACAGCTGGGAGCCTCTAAAACAAGAAGTAGAGGACCATTGTATGGCTACCCTGCATAGTAAAGTGAATACCCGCGCGCCTGAGTTTGCAGAAAACAGCCAAGCGATGCAGGCGCAAGTAGATGATTTGCGCACAGTGTTAGATAAAATCAATCTAGGTGGTGGCGTCAGCTATCAAGAGCGCCATGTTGCACGCGGAAAATTACTGGTACGAGACCGTATCAGCACGCTATTGGACGTTGGATCGCCTTTTTTAGAAATTTCCCCATTAGCTGCCCATGAAGTTTATGGTGAAGACGTCGCTGCGGCTGGTGTAGTTGCTGGCATTGGCCGCGTTGAAGGCGTGGAGTGCATGATTATTGCCAACGACGCAACAGTTAAAGGGGGAAGTTATTACCCGCTCAGCGTAAAAAAACATTTACGCGCACAAACCATTGCCCAGCAAAATTTCCTGCCTTGTATTTACTTAGTAGATTCAGGCGGTGCTAACCTGCCACGTCAAGATGAAGTATTCCCAGACCGTGAGCATTTTGGACGTATCTTCTTCAATCAAGCCAATATGAGTGGCATGGGTATTCCACAAATTGCAGTCGTTATGGGTTCATGCACCGCTGGTGGCGCCTATGTACCTGCAATGGCCGACGAAACCATTATGGTACGCAACCAGGCAACGATTTTCCTAGCTGGCCCGCCCTTAGTAAAAGCAGCAACAGGTGAAGTGGTGAGTGCAGAAGATTTAGGCGGAGCTGATACACATTGTCGTATTTCAGGTGTGGCTGATCATTATGCCGAAAATGATGATCATGCATTAGCCATTGCTCGCCGCTGTGTGCATAACCTGAACTGGAAAAAACGTACCAGCCTACAAAGCCTGCCAGTGCAAGCACCAAAGTACCCAGCCGATGAGTTATATGGAATTATTCCAGCCGATGCTAAACGTCCTTATGATGTACGTGAAGTCATTGCTCGGGTAGTAGATGGCAGCGAGTTCGACGAATTTAAAGCCTTGTTTGGCACTACTTTAGTATGTGGCTTTGCACGCATTCATGGTTACCCAGTCGCCATATTAGCTAATAACGGCATTTTATTTGCCGAAGCCGCCCAAAAAGGTGCGCACTTTATTGAGCTGGCCTGCCAACGCAACATTCCACTGGTGTTTTTACAAAACATCACAGGTTTCATGGTAGGTCGTAAATACGAAGAAGGCGGTATTGCTAAGCATGGTGCTAAGTTAGTGACTGCGGTTGCTTGCGCCAAAGTGCCTAAGTTTACAGTGATTATCGGTGGTAGCTTTGGTGCTGGCAACTACGGCATGTGTGGTCGTGCCTATGATCCTCGCTTCTTGTGGATGTGGCCGAATGCTCGTATTGGTGTAATGGGTGGAGAACAAGCAGCTGGTGTGCTCGCGCAAGTTAAACGCGAGCAAGCCCAACGTGCCGGTCAGCACTTATCTGAGGCTGAGGAAGCCGAAATCAAACGCCCTATTCTTGAGCAATATGAGCGCCAAGGCCATCCTTATTATTCCAGCGCACGCTTATGGGACGATGGCGTTATCGACCCTGCTCAAACACGTGATATTTTAGGCTTAGCTATTTCTGCCTCACTCAATGCCCCAACTGAGCCAACTCAGTTTGGCGTATTCCGTATGTAAGGTGGATATATGACCTACCAAGAAATTCAACTAGAACGCAATAACGGTATTGCTACTCTGTGGCTAAACCGCCCAGAGAAAAATAATGCGTTTAATGCGCTGGTGATTAAAGAGCTCATCCACGCCTTAAACCAACTCAAAGAAGATACACAAAGTAAACTGGTTGTTCTACGCGGTCGAGGTAAGCACTTCTCAGCTGGCGCTGATTTGGGCTGGATGAAAGATTCCGCTCAACTGGATTACCAAGCTAACTTGGCCGATTCTCATGAGCTTGGCGAGTTAATGCATCAGCTTTACCAGCTTCCACAGCCCACACTGGCCGTAGTACAAGGTGCCGCCTTTGGCGGTGCAGTTGGTTTAATTGCCTGCTGCGATATGGCAATTGGCGCCCAAGATGCAATTATCTGCTTGTCTGAAGTACGTATTGGTTTAGCACCTGCAGTAATCAGTCCATTTGTAGTTAAAGCCTTAGGTGAGCGCCAAGCACGCCGTTATGCCTTAACTGCTGAGCGCTTTAGCGGTGAAACAGCCTGCCAACTAGGATTATTGAACCAATGCTACCCGGCGGCTGAATTGGATCAGGCTTGCGAAAGCTGGCTGGCCAATTTGCAACTTAACAGCCCTCAGGCAATGCAGGCCACCAAAGCCTTATTAATCAAGGTAGAAACCGGCAAACTAGATGCGGCGACTCGCTTAGCTACAGAACAAACCATTGCTGCTTTACGTGTTAGCCCAGAAGGTCAAGAAGGCTTAACCGCATTCTTTGAAAAACGCTCACCTTCATGGCAGGAGAAATAACAATGACTCGCTCTATCGACACCCTTTTAGTAGCCAACCGTGGCGAAATTGCTTGCCGTGTAATGCGCACTGCAAAATCATTAGGTTTAACTACTGTTGCCGTGCATTCTGCAGTAGATGCCAATGCACGCCACGCCCGTGAAGCCGATATTAAAATCAACCTAGGCGGTGCTAAACCGGCTGAAAGCTACTTACTAGCCGACAAAATTATTGCCGCTGCCAAAGCTGCTGGCGCTCAAGCCATCCATCCTGGTTATGGATTTCTTTCCGAAAATGCCAGCTTTGCACAAGCTATTGCCGATGCTGGCCTAATTTTCTTAGGCCCACCTGCCAGCGCCATTATAGCTATGGGCAGTAAATCAGCCGCCAAAGCCTTAATGGAAACAGCAGGCGTGCCCTTAGTACCAGGTTATCATGGTGATAATCAAGACTACGAAACCTTCCGTGAAGCGGCCCAACGTATTGGTTATCCAGTTTTGCTAAAAGCTACAGCAGGCGGCGGCGGCAAGGGAATGAAAGTGGTGGAAAAAGAGGCGGATTTAAAACAAGCGCTAGAGTCTGCACAGCGAGAAGCACAATCCTCCTTTGGCGATCCCAAGATGCTGGTTGAAAAATACGTGCTTAAGCCAAGACACGTAGAAATTCAGATCTTTGCTGATGAGCATGGTAACTGCATTTATCTCAATGAACGTGACTGTTCTATCCAACGTCGCCACCAAAAAGTTGTTGAAGAAGCACCAGCGCCTGGCTTAACTCTTGAATTACGCCAAGCCATGGGGGAATCAGCAGTACGTGCTGCACAAGCTATTGGCTATGTTGGGGCTGGCACAGTTGAGTTTCTATTGGATGCGCGCGGCGAATTTTTCTTTATGGAAATGAACACACGCTTGCAAGTAGAGCATCCTGTTACTGAGCTCATTACAGGACAAGATTTAGTTGCTTGGCAAATTCGTATTGCACGTGGCGAGAAACTCCCTCTAACACAAGATCAAGTACCTTTAAATGGCCATGCCATTGAAGTGCGCCTCTATGCAGAAGATCCTGATAATGACTTCTTACCGGCGACAGGTACTCTTGATTTATACCGCGAAGCCAGTGCTGGCGAAGGCCGTCGTATCGACAGTGGCATTGAGCAAGGCGATAGTATTTCTCCTTTCTATGATCCTATGATCAGCAAGTTGATTGCATGGGGCAGTAACCGTGAAGAAGCACGCCAGCGCTTACTAGCAATGCTAGCAGACACACAAATTGCCGGCGTACGCACTAACCTTGCCTTCTTATCACGCATTTTAGCCCACCCGGCCTTTGCTAAGGCCGAGCTAGATACCGGCTTTATTGAACGCCATACAGAACAACTCTTTGTTAAGCCAAGTACTCAGAGCGCTCATTTCTGGAAGCTCGCTGCGGCCGCATGGGCGCTCTCAGAACCAAAAACTACTCGCCAAGACGATCCTAATTCACCTTGGGCAAATAATTGTGGTTTACGTATTGCGCAACCAAGGCGTTTTTTATTGCACCTTGCGTGTGGTGAGGAGCAGCAAAAAATTACCTTACGTGAAGCTGACTTGGCAGGTGTTTGCTTAACCAATGACCGGCTAATCCTAGAGCAACATGGACAACGCACTAGCCATAGCGCTATCCGCCAAGGTAATACCCTCTATCTTGAGCTAGATGGACAAATTCACAGCATCAGCGCAGTCGATAGTATTGCGCTCGCCGAAGCTGCAGCCCATCCGCAAGGTGGCTTAACGGCCCCGATGAATGGCAGCATAGTGCGTGTTTTGGTAAGCCCAGAACAGCAAGTAGCCGAAGGCGATGTACTGGTTGTACTGGAAGCTATGAAAATGGAGCACAGCATTCGCGCGCCCCATGCAGGTACAGTACAAGCTATTTTTTGCAGCGAAGGTGAAATGGTCAGTGATGGCATGGTACTTGTAGAAATTACAGGAGACGCCGCATGAGCCTGCCTTCCCATGTACGCATTGTCGAAGTCGGCCCTCGTGATGGGCTACAAAACGAAAAGCAACCCATTAGCGTAGCGGATAAAGTCACGCTCATCGAAAAGCTCAGTCAAACTGGCCTGTCTTATATTGAAGCAGGAAGCTTTGTGTCACCTAAGTGGGTGCCACAAATGGCTGGTAGTGCCGAGGTTTTCCAGCATATTCAAAGTGCAGATCATATAACCTATGCGGCACTCACACCTAATATGCAAGGTTTTGAAGCGGCTATGCAGGCGGGTGTCTCTGAAGTTGCTGTATTCGCGGCGGCTTCAGAAAGCTTTTCGCAAAAGAACATTAACTGCAGCATTGCTGACAGTCTTATCCGCTTTCAGCCTGTATTAGCAGCAGCCAAACAGCAAGGCGTGAAAGTACGCGGCTATGTGTCTTGTGTACTAGGCTGTCCTTATGAAGGAAATATAGCCGCAGAAGCTGTAGTTGATGTTGCACAACAGCTTTATGAAATGGGCTGCTACGAGATATCACTGGGCGATACCATTGGTGTAGGCACAGCCAAAAAAGCAGCACAACTCTTTAACAAAGTCAGCCAGGTCATACCTAAAGCCCATTTAGCCGGACATTTTCACGATACCTATGGACAAGCCCTTGCCAATATCTATGCTTGTTTACAAGAAGGCATTCATATTTTTGATAGCTCAGTGGCCGGTCTTGGCGGTTGTCCCTACGCCAAAGGTGCAAGCGGCAATGTGGCCAGTGAAGATGTAATCTACATGCTCAATGGCTTAGGCATTAATACTGGCGTTGACTTGGATAAGCTCATCCAAGTAGGACTGCATATTAGCGCTGTGCTCGGACGCGAAACTAACTCTCGCGTAGCTCGTGCTTGGCAAGCTTAGTCACCACAACAATAACAATGAGGCGTATATGAATAAAGTTTATCCAAGCGCAGCAAAGGCGCTTGAAGGCATTGTCGAAGACGGCATGTTGCTTGCAGTGGGAGGATTTGGCTTATGCGGCATCCCGGAAGCCTTAATTGAAGCTTTACGCGATACTGGCAAACGCAATCTCACTGCCATTAGTAATAACGCTGGCGTGGATGGCTTTGGTTTAGGCAAGCTGCTAGAAACACGTCAAATTCGCAAAATGATTTCCTCCTATGTTGGGGAAAACAAAGAATTTGAGCGTCAATATCTCGCTGGTGAGCTTGAACTAGACTTTACCCCACAAGGCACCCTTGCAGAAAAACTACGTGCTGGCGGTGCTGGTATTCCTGCGTTTTATACCAAAACAGGTTTTGGCACCCTGGTAGCTGAAGGCAAAGAAACCCGCCAATTCAATGGCGAATGGTATGTGATGGAAGAATCGCTCTTTGCTGATATTGGGCTTGTCAAAGCACAAAAAGCTGATAAAGCAGGCAACCTTGTATTCAATAAAACCGCGCGTAACTTTAACCCACTTGCAGCTATGGCCAGCAAAGTGTGTATTGTTGAAGTGGAGGAAATTGTCGAGATTGGCGAAATAGACCCTGATGATGTGCATTTAGCTGGTGTTTATGTGCAACGTATTGTGCATAACCCTACCCCTGAAAAACGCATTGAACAACGCACATTAAGGAGCTAATTATGGCTTGGTCTCGTGAACAAATGGCACAGCGCGCAGCCCGCGAACTAGAAGATGGCTTCTATGTCAACCTAGGTATTGGCCTGCCTACATTAGTCGCCAACTATATTCCAGAAGGCGTAAATGTTTGGCTCCAAAGTGAAAACGGCATGCTTGGGATAGGGCCTTTTCCAACAGAAGAAAACCTAGATCCTGATCTTATTAACGCTGGCAAACAAACCATCACAGCTTTACCAGGTAGTAGCTATTTTGACAGTGCTACCAGCTTTGGCATGATTCGTGGCGGGCATATCAACCTGTCTATTTTAGGTGCTATGCAGGTATCTGAACAAGGTGATCTGGCCAACTGGATGATCCCTGGAAAGATGGTAAAAGGCATGGGTGGGGCAATGGACTTAGTAGCGGGCGTAAAGCGCGTAGTTGTCTTGATGGAACACTGTGCTAAAGGCAACGCACATAAAGTATTAAAGCAATGTGATCTCCCCTTAACTGGCGTTCGCGTTGTGGATCGGATCATTACCGATCTAGCTGTGCTCGATGTTACGGACGCTGGCTTGCAGCTTGTAGAGCTTGCCGACGGCGTAACCTTCGAGGAGCTGCAGCAGGCAACTGGCTGCACTATCCAGCAATAAGCGTTTTTATTGTTGGTTTACTCCCCTAAACTTTGCGCGCAAACCTGTTTGCGCGCTTTTTTAGCACTTTCATGCAAAATACGTTTTAATAAGCCCCCGTTGCATTTAATACACTAACAACAGCCTAGGAAACCTCATGAGCAAACAAAGAACCTATAGCATTTCAGAACTCGCCCAAGAGCTCGATATCACCACCCGTGCTATTCGTTTTTATGAGGAACAAGGAATGCTAGCACCTCAACGACGCGGTCAGGAACGCATTTACAACCCTAAAGACAGGGTCACATTAAAGCTGATTTTAAGAGGCAAACGCCTCGGCTTTTCACTCGCTGAATGCAAGGGCCTAATTGAACTCTATGATCCAACAGGTAATAAAAAACAGCTAACCAGCATGCTCAGCAAGATTCAGGAACGTCGTGAACAACTGGAGCAGCAAATCTTAGATATTAAACAAATGCAATTAGAATTAGATATTGCAGAAGAGCGTTGCCAAATTGCGTTAACCGAATTATAAAAATAAAGGCATCCTGATTAAGATGCCTTTTCATACTTAACCTTAAATTATTTTAGGCTATTAAATACTTTTTCTAGTCAAGCGGCCTCTTTCATTGTACCCCCTTAACTCTGCAACCAATCCTTCTGGCTATCACGCCTTATTATTGGTGCTTTAATTTCTAAAATAAAGGTATCGTCATATCCAAAACACTCACTTAACTCATAATAAAAATATTATTAAAAATTAATTTTTAGCTAAACTCCTATCAACATTTTCAAGCTTCATATTTTA